>JBJEIK010000102.1:0-2407 GCA_051876975.1 Candidatus Methanomethylophilaceae archaeon | reverse complement strand
CGCAACATGTCGAATATCTCCCTCTGTTTCTTCCCGATCTCGCTCAGGACCCTCACACCGTTGTACTCCCTTGCCTGTATGCAGTTGACTATCGACAGAACGCTGTCGACAGTGTATCTGGAGTCTGCATCCGCTTCGCGGATGCGGGCACCTATCTCACACCTCAGGATCAGATCAATGAACCTCAGGAACTCCCTCCCGTTCATCGTGTTCTTATCGGATGTCCTGAAGCGCCTGTCCTCTCCCTTGACCCTATCGAAAGACTGCTCTGTATACATCCTTGCATCGTAGACTGTCATCGTGGTCTCCCAATCGATGCCCTCACTGGTCAACATGACGAACAATCCTGCACGGTTCTCACAGAATGATTTCGATTTCTTCCTCTCGGAAACCGTCACCTTGCGGCCATTCCGGACGACATCGAAGCGACCGAACGCTTTGCCGGCCTTCTTCTTGAACACAGCTACCGGGTCGGCGGCATCGATCGTCAGAGCGAACTCCTTCAGATCGTTGATCATCCTAGTGTGTGTTTGGATCTCATCGGAGTACTTCTTGGAGTCGAAACACACATAGGCGGTGACCCGAACCTCGGGTTCGGGTCCATCTCCCTCGATCGTTACGAACGAATATGCCTGCTCGTCGTTGGCCCTCTTCCTGTTTCCATCGGCGACTATTCCCAGTTCGGTCTTCCAGACCTTGTACATGTGGCCGTCATGTTTCATGTCCAAGACCTCTTTCGATCTGCTGAACAATGTGAGCAGCCTCTTCACGGCCTTGCCGGTGATCGGTGCAGGTAGAACGAACCTGTAGTTCCTGTCCAACATGTGCTTCAGATTGGAACCGGAACAGAATCCCCTGTCCATCACATAGATGGCATCCGATCCACCGAACCTGTCGATATCGTCGGTCATCCTTTCAAGTGTGTCCATATCCGAAAGAGCACCGGAATACACCCTGTACATCAGAGGTATGCCACGGAGATCCGTAGCCAATCCGATCTTCACCTGTTTGAGGTCTTCTTTATCCTTGTTGCTTGGATTGTACTCGGCCAACCCGTCCATATCCGTGTTGGTCCCCAAGGTAGTGGTGTCCCAGGCGGTGATGTCCTTGTTCTTGGAGACACGCATACCGAAGAACTTCTCCATGTTGGCTCCATGCGATTCACCAAGCGTCTTGGTGAATCTGCTGAGGGTGCCTGAATCCCAGGTCCCCTCCACACCATAGTACTCGGCGGTCCACATGCTATCGAGTTTCCCCTCGACGGAATCGAAGATTCCGTCAGAGTAGACCAAGCTCATGCCGATGGCCATCATCGGTGTGGCAGCATTGCCGAAGGCCTCGTCGAGTTCATCACCGAGATGCAAGCTACGTTGGATCTGGTCCAACAGATATGTACCTCCGTAATCACCCACTCTGATGTCCTCCAGGACCTTGATGCTACGTTGCATGGAGATTTTTTCGCGGTGAGCCTTACTTTTTTCGGGAATCTTCTCCATCAACTCATTGGTTTCCGGATCCACCCTTCCGAGATACCTGGAGATGGTCTTCTTCTTGCCATCGACCATCTCTGAAGTGACCTCATAGGCGTACAACTTGTCCCCGCGCTTGACGATCGAGCGCTTCAACCCCTCTCCTTCCCTAGGTCTCACCATGGTTACTTTCACTAAACCATATGTAAGTAATACTAGATAACCCCTTCGGTTTAGGTAGCCAGGCAGCAAAAATTAAGGAACGTTAATACTTTCACGCGCAGACTTTAGGAATAAATGAAGATAAATCACTCTCTATTGCGGATGGTCCCGACATCCCAGAGGTCGATTCAATGCTTCAGTCCTTCTCAGTAGCGAATTACGGTTCTTTCAAGGACAAGGCGGATTTCACCATGGAGGCGACGTTCGATAAGGAGCATCCGGAGAACGTCATGCATGCGGATGGCACTGATGAGCTGTTGCTCTCCTCTGCATTGATCTATGGACCCAACGGTGCCGGAAAGTCATCCCTCGTGGACGCGATGGCATCACTGAAGAGGATGGTGTCGGAACCGTATCCTGCTGGATACAAGTATGGGTGGTATCATCCCTTTGCCCTGTCGGAGGAGTCCTCCTCATCACCCGTGAGCATGTGCATAGAGTTGATCGTAAACGGGGTTCAGTACACCTATTCTATATCCTTCACGGAGGATTCTGTGGTGTCGGAGTCTCTGTTCCATAATCCCAACGGACGCCGTGCCAAGGTGTTCGAAAGGGATGGCCCCACCTCCTACTCCAAGGCGAGGAAGGCGATGGTGGATTTCACCACCACTTCCTCGTCATATCTTTCCGTGGCTGCCAGGTTCAACGACCCGGACTGTGCTGTCGTCTACAGGGCGATAACCGATATGATCGTTGTTCAGGATATTTCGGCACTG
>JBJEIK010000101.1:0-2408 GCA_051876975.1 Candidatus Methanomethylophilaceae archaeon | reverse complement strand
TCGCAATCAACGGAGACAACGCAGTCGCACTCGCATGGAAGCAGATCGACCCCGATGTGTGCGCTGCATACCCCATCACACCCCAGACGATCATCGTGGAGAAGTTCGCGGAGTACGTCGCCAACGGCGAGGTCACCACCGAGTTCGTCTGCGTGGAGTCCGAGCACTCGGCACTCACGCTCTGTACCGCATCCGAGTCCGCCGGAGCCAGGACATTCACCGCCACCGCATCTCAGGGACTCGCATACATGTGGGAGATGCTCCCCATCACCGCGGCCATGAGGACACCCCTCGTCATGGCGGTTGCCAACAGGGCCGTCAGCGGACCCATCAACATCAACAACGACCATGGAGATGCCATGTCCGCCCGCGACTGCGGATGGATCATGCTCTTCTCCGAGAACGTCCAGGAGGCTTACGACAACTCCATCATCGCACCCAGGATCGCGGAGCACCCCGACGTCCAGCTGCCCATCATGGTCAACCTGGACGGATTCATCCTGACCCATGCGATCGAGAGGATGTCCGTCATCGAGACCGCCGATGTGAAGAAGTTCGTCGGCGAGTTCGAGCCCATGTACCCCCTGCTCGATGTGAAGCACCCGGTCTCCCACGGAAACATGGACGGACCCGACTTCTACTACCCCCACAAGTACCAGTCCGTGCTGGCCATGGACAAGGCCCTGGAGGTCGCGGAGGAGGTCTTCGCCGAGTTCAAGGAGCTCACCGGAAGGGAGTACCACCTCGTCGACCAGCACATGTGCGACGATGCGGACTACGTTGCGATCATCCTCGGTTCCTCCTACGGAACCATGAAGGCCACCGTCGACGCCCTCCGCGCAGAGGGAATCAAGGTCGGTTGCGCCATGCCCCGCGTCTACAGGCCCTGGCCCGAGGCCGCCCTCGCCAAGCTCATGAAGGGAAAGAAGGGTGTCGCCGTCTTCGACAAGCACCTGAGCATCGGAGCCTACGGACCCATGTTCCCCGAGGTCGTCACAGCCGCGGCGGAACTCGAGCAGATCCCCAAGATGTACAACGTCATCTACGGACTCGGAGGAGCTGACGCCACCGTCGCCGGATTCAAGAGGATGATGGAGGAGATCTCCGAGGACAAGGCTAACAAGATCACCTATCTGGGGGTGAAGGCATGACATCTCTAGCACTCAAGGACCTGAACAAGATACCCGTAAGACTCGCAAGCGGACACAGGCTCTGCGCCGGATGTGCCGAATCCATCATCGCCAAGCAGATCCTCATGGGAACCGAGGACCACGTGGTGGTCTCCGCATCCACCGGATGTTTCGAGGTCTCCACCACGATCTTCCCCTACACCGCTTGGAACACACCCTTCATCCACACCGCGTTCGGAAACGGAGCGGCCACCTGTGCCGGTCTCGAGACCGCCTACAACGCCCTGAAGAAGAAGGGAAAGGTTGAGGAGAACATCAAGTTCGTCAACTTCGCCGGAGACGGAGCAACCTACGACATCGGTCTGCAGGCCCTGTCCGGAGCCATGGAGAGGGGACACAGGATGATGTACGTCTGTCTCAATAACGAGGCGTACATGAACACCGGAATCCAGAGGTCCTCCGCGACCCCCACCGGAGCGTCCACCACCACCTCCTGGGCCGGATCGGTCTCCCCCGGAAAGAAGGAGTTCTCCAAGGACATGACCGAGGTCATGATCGCCCACAACATCCCCTATGTCGCCCAGGTCTCCCCCCACAACTGGAGGGACACCGTGACCAAGGCCCAGAAGGGATTCGCGGCTGACGGACCCAGCTTCATCAACGCCATCTCCCCCTGCCCCAGAGGATGGAGGTTCCCCTCCGACGAGACCATCTCCATCTCCAAGCTGGCAGTGGAGACCTGCGTCTGGCCCCTGTACGAGGTCGTCGACGGACAGTACGCCCTGACCGCCGAGTCCGCAAGGATCGCAGCGGGAAAGGCCGAGAAGAAGCCCATCGTGGACTGGATCAACTCCCAGGGAAGGTTCAAGCACCTCCAGCAGGAGAAGTGGGCACCCGTCGTGGAGTCCATCCAGGCCGAGGTCGACAGAAGGTGGGACAGGCTCGTGAAGCTGTCCGACTTCTGATCGTCGGTTAAAACATTCAAGGCATTCCCCGGGACCTTCCCGGGGTCTGCTACACATCCATTCTTCTATCTTGTTTGCGTACGGCTGATCGTACGTATCATTGACAAAACCGTGTCGTGTCCGCATCCATCGAGAAGATGTGGGCGGATCTCCTTTTTTCCTCCATGCGTGCGGTCGTTGATCCGAATAGTGTTCCGTGATGATGTCGGATACGGGTGATTGACCGATAATCAGACGATCATCTTCTGTAACATGTTGAAGGATTGTTGTGATAATCGGAAAAGCCTCTCGGCCACAAGATAAGAATGGAAAA
>JBJEIK010000100.1:0-2423 GCA_051876975.1 Candidatus Methanomethylophilaceae archaeon | reverse complement strand
GACCTCTTCACCAGATAAGATCCGATGACCAGTATCACGGCCGCAACGGCAGCGGACTGGAATATATCGAAGATGACGGCCTCCATGTACGGGTGATACGATGGTTGTATAAAAATCGGGTTTGCCGACGGGGTTCACCCGTCGTAAGTTGTTGATCAGTCGTCCCAGACGGTGATCCCGGTGGTATCGGAGAGGGATCCCTTGTGGAACTCGGGTTCCTCAACACCCTCCTCCCTCTGCCTGCGATAGTCGTGATATGCCTCGACCGCACGTCCTCCGAGTTTGAAGATCACGAAGACGTTGACCAGACCGCACAGGACCATCATCAGGTCCACGACGATAAACAAAGCATCCGAGGAATAGAAGCTGGAAAGGAACACCACTGCGAGGATAAGGATGTTCAATCCCATGATCAGCCACCTCTTCTCCCCGAAGTGGAGGATGTTGTTCTCACCTATGATGTAGTCGGTCATCAGACTGGTGAACGCGAACACGAACAGGAATATCGCGACGATGTACGATGCGGCTGAACCGAAGGTGTCGGTAAGGACGAACTGCAGAAGGGGAACGGATTCCAATCCGAGGTCCACGATCTCCCCGTGGCCCAGGCAGGTCAGCACCACCAAAGCCGTCAATGTGCAGACGACCGTGTCCATCAGGACACCGAGGGACTGGGAGAGACCCTGTGCGGCGGGATGACGTACCTCTGCCATGGAGGAGATGTTCGGGATGGTACCGATACCCGCCTCATTGGACAGGATCCCCCTCTTCATACCGATTATGAGCATGGCACCCACCCCTCCGCCAACGGTGGACGGGACCGAGAACGCATTAACGAAGATGGAGACGAACGCATCCGCGATGCCCGAATAGTTCGAGATTACAGCGATGACACATATGATCAACCAGATCAAGGCCATGGCGGGAACTATCATGACCGCAAGATCTGAGACCCTCCTGACACCTCCGACGATTATGAACGCGGTCAGTAACGTGAATATGATCGCGAAGATCAGTTTACCGCCGTCGAATCCGAAGGCCACATCCATGGCCTCCGTCATGCTGCTGACCTCCATGGACACGAATCCCACGATGTACATCAGGACCATGATGAAGGCCACTATGATGGACACCTTCCTCAACCCCAGTCCGTTGGACACATTGTAGGCGGGACCTCCGTGGAACTCACCGTTGGATGTACGCACCTTGTACAACTGTCCCACGGTGGACTCGAGGAAACTGGTGGCTGCACCTATCAGAGCGAAGATCCACATCCAGAATATGGCTCCGGGACCTCCGATGATTATCGCCAGAACGGGACCTGTGATGTTGCCAACGCCGATACGGTTGGCCATGCTCATGCAGAAGACCCTGAACGGTGAAAGGGTGCCTTTGTCACCGACACTCTTCCTGGAGAAGGTAACCCTGCACATCTCACGGATCTGGGTGAACTGCAATCCTTTGAGGCGGACGGTACTGTAGAGTCCGAGGATGATGATCAGTAGGAATGCGACGTACCAGAGATCGTCGACAATCGTACTGAACGATTCCATCAATGTCATTGGAGACGAGAATCGGCCATCATGTACATAAACAGACATCATTCGGAGAAACCGAAACATCCAAAAACATATCCATGAGCCCATCCCCCGGACATTGTCCCTTCACGAAGGTGAAACAATCTGCTTACCGGGGAAGGGTATAATATGCACCCGTCAGAGACGATGTCATGAGTTCCACGATCGACATCAACATGAGCGTATGTGACAAGAAGGTCAGTGTAACGGCCACGATGAGGGAGGATGGGACCTTCGACATCGACATCCAATCCGACTGCGACTCCATAAAACACTATGCGGAGACGCTGAGGAACGTCACGATGGACGACATCACCAGCTTCGAGACCAGTCGTATCAACAAGGAGGAGGTCCGTGGCAACATGTCCATGATCTGCATGGCACCTATCGCCGTCTATCAGGCCGCATGGATGGAGTGCGGAATGATGTCCAAGAGGATCTACTCCAAATGCGGACCGATCACGATCACGGATAGGAAGGAATGACAGTCATGCCTTGAATCGGATTGGCCCATCCGGGAAACAACGTCCGATGGTTCAGTACTCATCATACTTCAGATTGCACCCTCTGGCCTTGGACACGGGATATTTCTCCGCGTTCTTGGCCATCTTGGACCTCAATCCCTCTGTGAGATCGATCCCGTTCATCTGGGCGAAACGGAGCACGAAGTAGAATGTGTCGCAGAGCTCGTCCACCACATCCTCCCTGCGGTCGGAGGACATCATCTCCATGATCTGCTCATCGGATTTGAAACGGAACAGCTCCAGGAGCTCGGATGCCTCCGTGACCATCCCGATGGCCAGGTCCTTGTTGTTGTGGAACTGCTCCCACCCGCGCTCGTCACAG
>JBJEIK010000099.1:0-2426 GCA_051876975.1 Candidatus Methanomethylophilaceae archaeon | reverse complement strand
AGGGAGAGGAACGGGGACAAGGGCCCATCGGGCCCCAGCTACATCACCAAGGACATGAGGAAAGTGGTGAAGTCCGCGTTGGAGGGGAAGATATCCTTCGATGACGACATCAGGAAGGTACCCGATCTCAGATTCACCCGTCTCTCGGACCATATGGTAAGGGATGATCCCATCCTGATCCCCCAGTTCGGCCCCAGCTTCAGCGAACCCGGCGCGACCCTGAGGGATTCCATCATCCAATACGCCGATGCCAAGCCCGGGCCCCGCATGGAATACATCCCGTCGGAGATGCTCAGACCGGAGCACTCCAAACTGACGAAGGGACGTCTGGAGTACTTCATCCAATGGAGGGAGGACGTCAGGAACGGGACCTACGGGAAGACCGACAGGGGATACATATGGCTCCTGATGACCGAACTTCTGAACCACGGCGATCCCAAGGAATCTCTGAACATCATGCTCGGACTGAGGGATGCCTACGACCCCTACCATCAGGATGTGGGGATGGGCAGGGGAATACTGTTCCACGCCCTGGCACACCACCTGGAGATCCCGTCCACCGACGTGAGGGAGAAGAATCCGTTCTGCATAGCCAAGGTCCTGATCCAGATGAACAAGGGCCACGGAGGGGAGTTGACCCTCGGATCCTACGAGTACATCGCATCCCGGGCGTCCAAGACGCCCGTCCCGGGATTCGACAGGAAATGCACCGAGATCATGAACAACATCATCAACAGGGCGTCGAAGATGAAGGACACGGAAAGTGAGGGGCCCCATTTCTCATCAGGCTTCTATCCGATGACCGATGTCCTCCTGAAGAACGACACCCCGTACAAGTTCTACGGATTCCCCGGAAAGGACAGGTCCTTCAAGATGTACCTGCCATCGATCGACGACAGGTACTCATGCGAGTACATCAGGGACGTCATGACCGAATGCGCCGATATGTTACAGGACGTCAGGGCGGGGAAACCGCACAAGATGAAGAGCCCGTACTACGGCAGGGTCAACATCGAGACCGTAGCGAAAGAGGCCTGCGGCATCGTGACGGAGAGTGTCGGGAAGCCTCCGGTCATGGAGGGGACCGTGGTGGGGAAGACCGAGGTCGGGAGGAATGTGAGCATCGATAGGGATGCCGTGCAGAAGGCACAGAACGACCTCGAGGAGGTCACCGAGATGATGTCCATAGAGGATCATGTGGAACCGGAGACGGTGATATCGGAAGAGAGACCGAAGACCGTCCCGGAAGGGGATCCCTGGACATGTCTTGTCTCATCCCTCACCGATGAGGAGAGGGCCTTCATCAAGTGTCTGATGACGGGTGGATGCGACGGAGGACAGGTCAGACTCGTCGACTCCATCAATGCGAAAGCGATAGACACCGTCGGAGACGTTCTGATCGATGACAGAAAGCTGATCGAGGACTACATCGACAACATACGCGACCACTTCGGAAACTCGGACCCGTACTCCGAACTGATGGATTCCCTCACGGATGACGAAAGGGAGTATGTCATCGCCATCGTCTCAGGACCGAAACCGAAGGGACGCAGACCCGTGAAGAGGATAGAATCCATCAACTCCAAGGCATCCGGGACGATCGGATCCGAACTAATCACCAATGGATCGATCGCGGAAGCCCATATCGACCCCATCTCGAAGGTGATCTGATGGACCTGTACAAGACCAGGAAAAAGGTACCGGGCCCGAAGGCGGAGGAATGGCTCCGCGCACATCTCGACGAACACGGCACACCGTGCGACCCCGTGGAATGCAAAGAGTACAGACCCGACATCTCGGAACTCAGCAAGGAACAGCAGAGCTACTACCTGTATTGGCGCGACAGGATACTGAACGGGGAATGCGTGGAATTCAACAGGAACTACACCTACGTCTTCCTATCAGAACTAATCATCAGGGACCCGGACCCCTCGGAGGTCAAGAAGATGTGCCTCATGCTGGATCGCAACAGCAGTTTAATCGATTGGATTATCGCGGACTTCCTGTTCGACTACCAGATCACCCATGGCATCGATCCGGATTATCCGTTTTTCTCCCACTCCTATGATGGGGACCACAGGACATACGGCGCACTGTCGAACCTGATGACATATCCCCAGTCGGACATACCCCCGTTCTTACTCAGGAAGATAAGCAGCGATGCCGACATATTCTTCAGGGAAGGCATAGAGGACATCGTCCCGGACTTCGGCAAAGCCCTGAGAGCGGTCGGAGACCTGCTGGAGAAGAGAGATTCGAGCATCCTCGAGGAGTACGGCGACGGACGGAGGATCATGGTGAAGGAGGTCTTCACCGAATATCCGACATACCACGGTGAGAGACACTACGTCCTCGACTACACCGAGATGGACATGAACGGGAGGATGGGAAGGTTCCTCTTGGGACTGTTCCGTCAGGTGATCAAG
>JBJEIK010000098.1:0-2426 GCA_051876975.1 Candidatus Methanomethylophilaceae archaeon | reverse complement strand
TGGGGCTTCCGATCTTGCGGATCGAGAATCCGAACAGCACCGACCAGAACAGGAGGGACAGGTAGTTCGCATGGATGATCGCCGACACGGGATTGGACACTATGCCGATGACGAGGTTCAGAAGCACCTCCTCCAGGGTGGAACTCGCGTAATCCGCGGGATCGATGGACAGGGTGATGTGGACCGGGAAGAGATAGCTCATTGCCACGGAAACCGCTGCCGCGAGCAGCGTAGTTCCCAGATACAGGATCACGACGGTCTTCATCCTGCCGCCCACATTCCCCTTGGAACTGGCCAGCGATGATATCACCAGCACCATGACGAGTATCGGTGCAATGGCCTTCAACGCTCCAACGAACAGCTCACCTATGATCTCGATGAACAGGATGTTGGGTATGATGAGGGCCAGGACGGTTCCGATCACCAGTCCGACAAGGATACGTAGGATGAGGTTGATGGAACACCATTTCTCATACAGACCTTTCATGTGTTCATAAGCTTCTGTCAGTGTAAAAGCATTCTCTATGGAAAACTCTATCTATATTCCTCTGGGAAAACTATGGATTACCCTTCCACGGTCCGATGAAGGCTTTTAATCGGTCCTCTGTATACGTCGGTTCATGCCTAAGATCGCAGTAATCGGTGGAACCGGTATCTACAATCCGGACACCTTCGAACTCATCGAGGAGGTCTATCCCGACACACCTTATGGAAAACCCTCCGACAAGATCCTCACCGGCAGGATCGCCGGAGTGGAGGTCGCGTTCCTCCACCGTCACGGTACCACCATCCCCTATCCTCCGTCCTCTGTCCCCTACAGGGCCAACATGTGGGCGTTGAAGGAACTGGGATGCAAGTACGTGATCTCCGCATGCGCCGTCGGATCCCTCCAGGAGGAGTTCGTTCCCGGAGACCTCGTCATCGCCGACCAGTTCATCGATTTCACCAAGAGGAGGGACTACACCTACTTCGATGACAGGATCGTCCATATCTCGATCCCCGACCCCTTCTGCCCCTATTTGAACTCCGTGTTCGAGGACTCCGCCAAAAGGCTCGGACTCAAGTACCACATGGGCGGAAGGTATCTGTGCATCGAGGGTCCCAGGTTCTCCACAAGGGCCGAGAGCCACATGTTCAGGAACTTCGCCGACATCATCGGGATGACCGTGGTCCCCGAGTGTCAGCTCGCAAGGGAGCTCGGCATGTGCTACTGCAGCCTCGCCACCGTCACCGACTATGACGTTTGGAAGGAGGACGATGTGGTGGACATCGACATGGTCAAGGACACCATGGCCAGGTGTCTGAACAATGTCCTGAGGCTCCTCGAGGACGGACTCCCCGCGATCGAGGATGACGGATGTGTGGAGTGCATCGAGGCGGCCAAGGGCTGCGGAGCACTCTGAGGATGAAACGGGGGATTCCCCCATTTTTATAATCAACATGTTGGTCTTCGTCTACGGTACCCTCGTGGAACCGATAATACGCGACAGGATCCTCGGTCATCACATCGATACGACGGATGCCGTCCTCGATGGGTACGTGAAGGTCTGCGGTTGGGATTACCTCACTCTGATCCCGGGAGAGGGATCTGTGAAAGGCGTTGTCTTCGAGGCCGGAGACGGTGATGTCTCCAAGATGGACGTCTGGGAGGAGGTTCCGGTCTACGAACTCGTTCCCGTGACGGTGACCGTAGATGGTGGATCGGTGGAGGCACACTGCTACATCATGCCGGAGCCCCCGGAGCATTACGAGGTCGTGGATGATTCGTGCATCGCATCGATACCCTTGGAAGACATAATCCGCGATGTGGAATCCATGTTCGGGAGGTTCCATGGAACCGAAGATAAGGATAGATGATGACCCAATACTCCGTTCCCGTTTGGAGTCGAAGATATCGTCATCGGGTGACAAGGTCCTTGCCCTTTGGGCCATGGGTCTGGCCGAGCATGTCGCCTCGTCAATCGAGGATTCGGATAACGTCGGTGAGGCCATATCCCTCTGCTCCGAGGTGGTCGATGGTTTCATCGACGGTTCCATGGACGTGGGCGAGATCCGCAGGAGGGGATTCGCCGTCCATGCGTTGGCACGCGAATCCGATGGTGTCGAACAGGCCGTCATCAGGACAATCGGTCAGGCATTGTCCGTATGTCACATGAGGGAGCACGCCATGGTCGCTTCTGACTATGCCGTCAAGGTCGTCAACATTCTGTATCCGGGTGATTTGGATGCCGTATCGGAGGAGCGTGAGTGGCAGTTGGATTACTTCAACCACATCTGATCCGGTCGATCATCCATCGAACACGAACTCGTTGTCGTTGCTCCCCGCCCTCTTCGCGCATGAGGTTGTGAGCAGTCCAGCCTCCATCGATGCTGCGTTGATGACCGCACTCGGTACGAGACATGGTAGGGAAAGGACCATCCTGATA
>JBJEIK010000097.1:0-2430 GCA_051876975.1 Candidatus Methanomethylophilaceae archaeon | reverse complement strand
TGTGTCTCGAAGAGGACTATGTCTTCCATCATCCTGCCACGGATGCTGTCCCTGATCCTCCTCTCTATCCTTTCGCATTCCTCCTTCCCGAGTTTCTGCATTGATTCGTCCTTCATCAGGCTCTTGACAAGGGCATCTGCCTGTGAGTAGCGGAGTCCTGGTTGCGTGATGACGGAACGGGTCGATTCCTTCGATCTCCCGAAGGGATTTACAACAGCGATGTCCGATACTACATCGAGTAACTTGAGATACTCCTCTATCTCCCTTACATGGGCCTCATCCAGGTCTATCCTGCGTTCCGGTCCGTCGAGGATGTCCAGGATCATTTTCAGCTCATCCGTCATCTTCCTTACATCGACATCGTCTATTGCGGTCTCGTCGAACGATCCATCCCTGAGCATGTTGTTCCTGGCAAGTGCATAATCATTGGATGCGAATTCCTTGGTCAGAACATCGATGGCGAATCTGTGGTTCATATCTTCGACGATACGGTTGATGATGTTGGTCAGTTCGCCCGCATCATACAGTTCCCTGAGATTGCCGAAATGCCCTCCGTACTGATATTGGCCCAAGGCATGTTGGATGTTGCGGGCGATGGCGCTGTCCACATACTGTCCGGTGATATTCTTGGAATTGGGTTTGTTGTAGTTGATGCCGCTGGGTTTCATGGTTCCGCCGTATTCGATGTAGCGGTCTATCCCGGTAATCTTCAGGACCCTCTCGAACTCGCGATAGGGGATGTGTGTCGTGTGGACCATCTCGCAGCGGTCATACAGGGCATCGTCCTCTGCGAACAGGAATCCGAGTGAATCCGTTCCGGACATCACTATCCTCATCCCTCCCGCCGCGAATCTGTCCGACAGTATAGAGGAGGCCTCGACGAAGTTGTCTGCCAATGTCACCTCATCGATGAAGATGAACCTGTATCCGAGGTTCCTCAATGTTATGAGGTCCCGATTGAGGTCGTGTATCGTGTCGCCTTCATCGATCACAATCAGTGCGGCTTTCCTGAAATCCTCCTCATCCAGGTCCAGGAGGGCCTGCCTCATGAGTGTCGTCTTTCCCGTTCTACGAAGACCGAATAGGATCAGTACCTTCTCGGTTCTGATTCCGTGGATGTATTCCCTGATGGTATCGAAACAATCACGTTTCAGATACGTTGCAGCCATATCGGCGATATTACGGAGTTCATCTCCTTTGATGATGTTCAGGCGGAATGGATCCTCCTCATTGGATGATTCTTTGGATCCGAAGTTCACACTCTTCAATTCTCTTTCGAGTCTCTTCCTCATCTCCACTTGGGCCGATATCAGGTCGAGCTCGTCTTTAGGAATGTACTTCTCCTTCCGGATCCCGTTCTCGGTCCAGCGACGATAATGGTATATGTGGCCTTTCACCGTCTTTTTGGCGATAGAGCCTTTGGGCAGGAGGGCTATACGCTCCTCCAATGACATCTTAGAATCGTCGTGATCCGTTCTCATCACTGTGAATAGTCACGTCATGATAATTATACCCTTGGTATAACCATTGGGTATAACCGAAGTCATGCAATCATGGAATCGGGTATTGTCAATTGAGAATCGGAGTGGTTTGGAGGGGAGGTCACCCTCCCCATTCAGGTTCAGTGGGTGTTGAGCTCCAGTGTCTCCCCTCTTTTCCTGGCATCCACGACCTCCGCAGTGGCGGAGTACAGGACGTCGTTGGAGGAGTTGATCGCCGTCTCCAGCGAATCCTGGATAACACCGATGATGAATCCGACAGCGACGAGCTGCATCGCGATGTCATCCCCTATTCCGAGAAGGGAACATGCCATGGGGATCAGAAGTAGCGATCCGCCACTGACACCGGATGCGCCGCATGCCGCAAGCGTTGCGAGGAAGCACAGTGCGAACGCGATGACTATGGGGACATCGAGTCCGATGGAGAACGCACCAACCAAGGTCATCACCGTGATGGTGACGGCGGCACCGTTCATGTTGATCGCCGAGCCCAGGGGGATCGACACGGAGTAGAAGTCCCTGTCGAGTCCGAGCTTCTCGCAAAGGGTCATGTTCATGGGGATGTTGGCCGCGGAGCTCCTGGTGAAGAACGCGGTGACCGCACTTCCGCGGAGACACGCAAACAGGAGGGGGAACGGGTTCCTGCGCATGAGGATCCCGGACACCAGGGGACTGACGATGAACATCACGATGAGCATGCATGCGACCAGCAGGCAGATCAGTGCCGCATACTCCTCGAAGATCGATAATCCGAATGCGGACACTGTCGTGTAGATGATACCGAACAGTCCGATCGGTGCGAACTGGATAATCACCCTGACGATGTTCGACACGATCTCGGAGAGCTCCGACATGACGTTGGTGACGGTGGGGCTTCCGATCTTGCGGATCGAGAATCCGAACAGCACCGACCAGAACAGGATGGACAGGT
>JBJEIK010000096.1:0-2455 GCA_051876975.1 Candidatus Methanomethylophilaceae archaeon | reverse complement strand
CAATACTCTCCATCTGAGGTGCATCGCGGGTTTCTCGGAATTCGAGAAGCCCAGGCCCCTGATATTCAGGAACATGGAGGATGCTGTGGAGATCGACCTGTGAGGATCCGAGATGACCAGATATTCCAACACGCGTCTCACCCAGTTCGAGAACTGCCCCTACGCGTACGACCTGAAGTACAACAAGAAGATCGAGACCCCCTACAACACCATCGAGGCGTTCATGGGCTCCAGGGTCCACGAGGCCCTGGAGAAGCTCTACACCGACCTGCAGAACGACAAGATGGACAGTCTGGAGGAGATCCTCGCGTACTACGACGACAGGTGGTTCCAGGAGTTCGATCCCGGGACCATCATCAACAACTCGAAGTACAGCGATGATGAGCAGATGGAGATCGGGGAGGAGTGCATCATCCGCTACTACGAGAGGATGAAGCCCTTCGACCAGATCAGCATCGCAGGTCTGGAGACTGATGACGAACTCCAGTTGCCGGATGGGAACACCTACTCGGTGAGGATCGACAAGTTCGGGTTCAAGGACGGGGTGTTCTACGTCTGCGACTACAAGACCTCATCATGGATGAAGAGCCAGTACGAGGCGGACAACGACAGGCAGCTGCAGATGTACGCCCTGTGGGTGAAGAGGAGGTACGGCCTGACCAAGAAGGTCAAGATGGTCTGGCATATGCTCAAGTTCGACGAGGATGTGGAATCCGAGAGGTCGCTCCCCATCCTGGAGGCCTGCGAGCAGCAGGTGGTCAGGGAGATCGCCGAGATCGAATCCTGCACGAACTGGGAGCCGAGGCAGAGCAACCTCTGCGGATGGTGCACATACAGGCACATGTGTCCCTGCTTCGTGAAGGAGCCCGAGAACGGGGACGAGGGTGATCCCGAATATGTGATGGACATCTGAGGTTGGAGGATCACAGGATGGAGGCATGTCCCTCCATCACCCGGGTGGGTGTTAGTGACCCATCCGGGAAACCATCATTCTGGATTCTCCGAACGGATCATCTTTTCGAGTTCAGATGTGTTATCTCCTTGCAGGCTTCTACCACCTTTTGGATGATGGACCTCCTGTTCAATCCATCGGAGGAGGTGATGATCCTGGCCTCGGCGGACTGTCTACCGGCCTTCGGGCAGATCCTTCCATCTTCTTCCCGGGTTAGATATCCCGTTTCCAACGCATTCTCCAACTTTTTGAACTTGGGCGATCCGTCCACGATATCCACTCCGTCTTCGAACAGGCTGTATCCGCAGTCGAGGATGTATTCCTCATCGCAGATGTGGAGCAGGAGCGAGAGTCTGCGCATATCGCACTCTGTAAGGTTGAGGATGTATTGTGCGACCACGTCCGATCCTGGGACCTCGTTCCTCCTCAGGATTTCGACGAACTTCTCCGCAGTATTGATCACCATGACGTCTCTGAAGAACGGGTCCATCCGCACCACCGATTCCCATGATGCCGAATCAGTACGGCATGTGTGTACTGCGATCATGGGGTGTCCGCGCATGAAGCAACCGCGGATGAGCTCCACGTCATCATTTGGGAAATCCCCATCATCCGATGAGTGGTGGAGTGCGATGCGTTTCCCGACGGACCATCCGTCGGCCATTACGATACGGTGATAGGTCATGGGATGTCACCGTTCTCAACGTCCCATGCGGTGTATCCCTGCTTCGTTCTCTCATGGGATGCGTAGTTCATCGCCGCATCCTTCGAGAACCATATCTGCAGTTCCCAGGGGAAGTCCGTGTTCCGCTTCCCGATGTAGACATGGGTCGCGATGTAGATCGGTTCTCCGCTTCCGGGATCCATCTTGGATGAGTCGGTGCATCTCACGTCGTGTGTCCCGAGTATATGGTCGCGGATCTCCGCATGGGTCACCTCCGTGTCCATGATCGCTCTGATGCCGAAGAGGTCGTTGAAGCACTTGTTCATGGACACATGGCCCCGATGTTCCATGTTCAGGTAGTGTTCGGTCTTCGATTGGACGGAGTTGGGCATCTTGGTCCTGCATCTCACGTCGAACCCTTCCATTCCGAACCTGACGATCGGACATTGGTCGAGTGATGTGAGGAACATCCTGTACTCCAGGACCATCTCGTACAACGGGATGTCTACTACGACGTCCCTGACCTGCTTCCTCCTGAGGTTGGGTTGCTCCTCATTGCCCTGCATCTCCGACCATTTTCCTGAGATCTCGGCGTGGAGGTCTGTCAGATGGCTTATTAAATCATCCAGATGCTGTAGCACATCGATATTCGTTTTCACCGATGCACATACATATATGTGGTATATATCATGTTTTCCACTTCATCCATCATCTGGTGTCATCATTCCCATTTTTATCCGTTCTATATCGATCAGGGGAATTAAGTTCGATTTCTGACACAAAATGGGTTCATCGGAATTCTCTGTGCATTTGAGTTGGATGAATAATTTTGTAGCTCC
>JBJEIK010000095.1:0-13540 GCA_051876975.1 Candidatus Methanomethylophilaceae archaeon | reverse complement strand
ATCTTGGGAACAACGTCGACGGCGCTACTGTCTCCGTCTATTACTACGACGAGAGGGTCGGACAGTACGTCCTCTTCTCCGAGGCCAGGTCCATCGACGGACTCGCATCCGTTGCGACCCCCGATTCCGAGAAGGTCAGGTACACTGTCTCCGTCGGAGGAAACACTGTCTTCACCGATGACAAGATCGATCACGCCGTGACGATCGAACTCGCAGACATCCACGGAACCATCGAACTCGATGGAAAGGTCGTTGAGAACGCTGACTTCGAGCTCAAGCTCGACGGAAAGTCGACCGGAGCCATGGACAGCAAGAAGATCGATGTCGTCGATGGGGTCATCTCCATCAAGGGAGTCCTCCCCGACACGTACACCTACACCCTGTACGACTCCACCGGAGCATCTGTGGCAACCGGAACCATCGCTCCCCAGTACGGGCAGTCCTTCGGTTTCACCATCGCACCCAAATCCTACAACATCACAGTGACAGTCAACGACGTCAACGGACAGCCCGTCGAGGATGGAATCGTCATCGCGACCAACACCTCCACTGGAGCACAGTTCCAGAAGGATGTCGAGAATGGAAAGGCTGTTGTCGCGGTTCTGCCCGGAACCTACACCATCTCCATGGGAGAGGGAATGGTCACCACCAGCACCACCTCCAGCAACGCGAGCAGCGGAAACAAGTCCACGACCGTCACCGCATATCCCGCAGAGACCGTCACACTCCTCGATGCCCCCAAGGCAGTGTACACTGCAACATCCGAAAGCTTCTCCACCACCTCCTACATCGGAGCCGATGGAAGCGTCAAGGTCGATCTGCCCGTCAGCATCGCCACCGACAAGATGCTCTACACCATCTACGGACTCGTGGATGGAAAGGTGTACTGCGCCGATTACGCCGTAGGCGACGCGATCACCCTCCACAAGAGCAACGCAGCCACCGTCACAGGAACCCTGAAGAACGGTGAGGACGGGGTCTCCGGAACCGTCAGGTTCATCTCCGAGAACGATGAGGTCTTCTCCTTCTCCGCAGATTCCGAGGGTAAGTTCAAGGCATACATCCCCAGTGGAGAGTACACAGTCTACGCTGACAACGGAAGTGACAAGGTGTATCTCGGATCCGCCAACATCAGTGGTTCCACCGATGTCGGAAACCTCGACCTCGTCGATGGAAGGAAGATCACCCTGACATTCAGGTACGATCCCCAGATCAGCGGATCCTCCAACGTCAAGATCCCCTATGTCATGTCCACCATCGCATTCACCTACAACGATGTGGAGTACGTCCTCAACGGAATGACCGGAACCGACGGAAGCACCTCGTTCTACATCCCCGACGACATCGACAGCGTCATCTCCCTCAACCATGGAGAGCTGGACAATGCCGCATTCAAGTGCACCGACCTCCTGAAGGAGATCTCCGCAGGAACCTCCAACAACTCCAACTACATCACCGTCAAGGTTCAGGAGAAGGATGATGACGAGAACTACCTGAAGGACCAGCTCGTCACTTCCGGAAAGTACTCCATGAAACTCACCCTCTATGACGACGATGAGAAGGTCTATGAGTTCTCCAATGAGGAATCCAAGAAGGTCCCCGTCGGACAGTACGATGTCGTCATCGACGGTTCCGATGGATACTACTTCAAGGGAACCGCCTACGTCTACCCCGGAATCGAGGACCTCGTCGGACTCGATGTCGAGGAGGTCTACGCCGTTGTCATCACCAAGGCATCCGGAGACATCCTCAAGATCGAGACCGAGGACGGAGCATACCACGTGTCCGGAACCACATACTACTTCGAGAAGGGCTACGAGTACTACCTGAAGTCCGAGAGGACCGATGGCGACAAAAAGTACGTCGCATACGGATACCTCGATGCGAACTCCGATCTTCCCACCACTCTGGACATGACCGCATCCTCCGAGAAGATGACCGTCACCGGATACATCGGAACCTCCGCCGACGGAACCATCACCGTCTCCTACGGCGATGTGAAGGTCGACTTCGAGGTCTCCGGAGGATCCTACAGCCTTGTGCTGCCCTCGTCCGTCACATCCGCAGACTTCCACGTGAAGGTCACATCCACCATCGATGGAAAGGATGTCACATTCATCGGAGACAGGTCCGTCACCGGAATGAAGGATGGAGACGTCCGCAACGTGTCCGTTCTCTCCTCTGATCTGGAGGAGTCCGAGGACGAGGATGAGTCTGACTATGAGGCAGTGCTCACCCGTGTCGATATCGGAGCAGGATCGATGCTCTTCGACATGAAGATCACCAACAACAGTGACAAGGCGATGACATTCATCATCACTGCCGGCGATGACTGGTTCCTTGCAAGCAATTCCTCCATCACTCTTGTGGCAGGAGAGACCGCCAGCTTTACCGTACTCGGAGTTTACGATGATTCCATCGTCGCAGTCGGATCAGATGGAATGACTGTCACCGTCAGCGATATCAACGGTTCTTGGACCGAGACCATCAAGCTCTCTGACGCATCCATCGTGGATGAGGATCAGGGCACCGCACTCGGACAGGAGATCCTCTTCGCCAACAACGGCGGAAAGAAGGACAAGGTCTCCGCCTTCGAGTACATGTACGCCATCACCATTGACAACAAGGACGGATTTGCCAAGCAGGTCACCGTCAACGCTTCCGCCGCAACCGGTTGGTACGTCACTGTCATGGATGACGACGGTTGCTACATCGGCGAGGTCGGAGCCCCCATCACCATCTACGGATACCAGACCTCCGTCGTCTACGTCAAGGTCATGCCTCTCGATGGAATGGGAGACAACTCCAAGGTCCCCTCCATCACCGGAACCGTCACCGTCGGTGACGAAATCAAGTCCATCAACCTCGATCCCGAGACCATCAGTCTCAGCACCGATTCCATGTCCGCGTCCGGAGACAACATCTATAACGAGCTGTCCTCCATCCCCGCGGGAATCTGGTTCTTGGTCGCAGTGATGGTCCTTCTCCTGATCGCCATCTTCTGGCTCGGAAGCAAGAGGGGGGTGTTCTCACGCAGAAACTGAAAGCAACATTCGGAGTCCTGGCCGTCATCATGATGGCCGCAGTCTGCCTGGTCCCCATGGCGGACGCCTCCGGTGATGCCTTCACCCCCATCGAGGGTGACAAGGTCATCGCCGTAGAGGGAAGCGGGGACTACACGATCATGTACAGCAACCCAAAGCTCGCCGAGATGACCGAGTCCGATATCTCGATCACCTACACCGCGAAGCTCGTCGACTCCAAGGGTGAGGCACAGTCCAACGCTGTGTCCCCCTCCACCGGAGACCTAGAGAACGAGGAGGCGGCCGAGTTGGAGATCACCGCACCCAAGACTGCGGGAACATACACCCTCGAGGTCGTCTACGAGTGTAAGGTCACCGACTCCGAGGATGAGGTGAAGTACGAGGACGAGACCACCGAGAAGATGATCATCAAGGTCGTCAATCCCATCACACTCTCCGTCACCCTTAAGGGAGATGTTGGAAGCACACTCGACCCCAGTGGAGTCGGAGTGTTCTTCTACGTCGATGGCGAGAAGGTCGAGGACAGCTACACCACCTTCACCCTCAACACCAACGGGACCGCCACCGTCAGCTACAAGCTGATCGATGACCTTTCCAACGGATCGCACACCTTCAAGGTCGTCGCAGCCGAGGGAGAGAACTCCATGATCGAGGGTCTGGGAGAGGAGCACACCTTCTACGTGGGCGACAGTAGCTACACCGCTCTGACCGCGCTCGTGATCGTTGTCGTCATCCTGCTGATCGTCATCATGGTCTGGGTCTACCGCAAGCCTGTCAAGAACTACGGAAAGCCCAAGTCCAGGCGCTGAAACCATTCAAGGAGGGGCATTCCCCTCCGAAAACAATCCCCTCCCTTCTGGGAGGGGAGGAACCTTTTCCGTTTCTGAGAACATCACCCGTATCCGAGTGATCATCACACCTCATCTGTGCATTATCGATGCGGTGGTTATGTCGGAGCGGGTCTTGTCCATGATCCCGCGTGCGATGTCCTGTTTCCTCCTGACGGGGGCAATGGCATCGGGGACATCCAGAAGCATCACCTGTTCGTGGATGGATTCCATCTCCGAGAACACAGTTTTCGCTCCATCGAGGTCTCCGTCCATGAGTCTGGTCATGACGACCCTTCTGAGTTCCCCCTCGCAATCCGCCAGTCCCAGGATCCATGCGGATGCGGGTATGCGGAGTTCCGAATGACCGGGGATCCCATTTCCTGACATCACCGCGTGAAGGATGACGGCTTCCGCGTATTCCCCCATGGAATCCTGCACCGGACCGCTGTACAGCACCATCGGATCACTGCACAGTCCGAGCATCTCGGACATCTGTTCCCTCAGTCTTTCCATATCGTCCGTCACATCCGTGCCAGTGTGGATCCCATGGATGACGACCTTGGTCTGACGTATGATGCGTCTGGAGCAGGCGATGGCCGATTCCCTCTGGGATTCCAATTCTGACAGTTCGGAGGTGGCGGCCGAGACGGATTCGGTCAGGTTCTTCATACCACCCCAATCCCATGGGCCGTATTTCAGAGTGACCGGTAGAAGTTCCTGCGGAGGTCGCAACCGAAGATGCAGTCCTCCTTCCTGGAGGTGATGACCTGTGCCGTGCAGGGTTCGAAGGTGAGCCAATCGTATCCCACATCCAACAGGGTGAGTGCATCCGGCCTGGCCACACCGAATGTGATGTCATCGCCCTCTAGCGCCCTGCGGACCTGGTCGATGTCGGCCCTGCCCATGGATACCCTGTCTATCGCCGCAGATATCCTGCGGATCATGTTCCATAGGAAGTATCTGGCCTCGAATTCCAATATCACCGTATCATCGGATCTCCCGACGGTGATGGAGTCTATGGTGAGTCTTGTGGGTTTCCCGTCAGGACGGCAGAACCTTAGGAAATCATGTTCCCCCACGAAGATCTCCGCACACTCTCTTGCGAGGTCCATATCCCTGTCGTTGAAAGGCAGGATGTACCTGTATCTGCGACGGGAGGCGTGCCTGATGTTCATGTCCTCATCGATCTCACAGAACGACCTGTAGAAAACACCGTCTGAGACGGAGTTCAATGCCTTCAGAAGTATGTTGCCTTCCAGTTCGGTGTGGAATGATATCGCGTTTCCAAGGGCGTTGACACCCTTGTCGGTGCGGCTGGAGAATCTCAGGTCCAGAGTATCCGCATCGAGTTT
Source organism: Candidatus Methanomethylophilaceae archaeon (assembly GCA_051876975.1). Classification (GTDB taxonomy): domain Archaea; phylum Thermoplasmatota; class Thermoplasmata; order Methanomassiliicoccales; family Methanomethylophilaceae; genus Methanoprimaticola. The sequence goes on along the minus strand of JBJEIK010000095.1, from coordinate 8,314 downwards.
GGTGATAAGTCTCAGGTTCTCAAGGACCTCGCCCTCGACGGTCCTGGAAGAGGGTTGTACCTGGGAGCCGGAGAACCCGTCCCCCAGGTATGCTATCTTGACTGCCAGGCGCTTCATGCACGGAGTTCTTTCATGTGGTCGACCCTGCGCTGGACCAGCTGGCGGGTTCCGATGTCATGACGGACGGCGATGGCGTCGCACCTGACATGCTCGAGGGCCTTCTCGCAGTTCTGCTCGGCCTCCTCGAGGGTGGGTGCGATACCGACGACACCGATGGACCTGGAGGTCCCGGTGACCAGTCTGCCGTCGACCATGTCCACGTTGGCGTAGAATATGGTTGCACCGCATTTCGCGATCGCATCCTCGTCTACGGAGATCTCGTGTCCGGATTCGGATTTCACGCCGTATCCTCTGGGGACGACGTATTTGCATACGGTCGCATCGTTGGAGAACTCGACCTTGTCGTCGAGTGTGCCGGTGGCCATCTTCCAGCAGATGTCTGTGAACCCTGTCTTTAGGATGGGCAGAACGTTCATCGCCTCGGGATCTCCGAACCTTGCGTTGATCTCGATGATCTTGGGTCCTTTGACGGTCAGCATGAACTGTCCGTACATGGTCCCGTGGTAGGGGCACCCCTCCTCGGCCATGGCATCGACGATGGACTGGAGGATGGAGATGGCCTCCTCCCTCTCGGATTGGGTGATGAACGGGAGAAGGTGATCGCCGTCGGTATAGGAACCCATGCCTCCTGTGTTGGGTCCGACATCGCCCTCGTACGCCCTCTTGTGGTCCTGGACCAGAGGAAGGGGCACGATGTGCTTGCCGTCCACGAAGACCATCTGGGTGAACTCCTCTCCGATCGCCCTCTCCTCGAGGATGACACCGGCTCCGCCGATGTTCTGGTCGAAGATCTCGTTGATGTACTCCATGGTCTCCTCGAAGGAGTGCAGGTGCTCTCCCTGGACCTTCACACCCTTTCCGCCGGTGAGTCCGACGGGTTTGACGACGATCTCGTGGTCGATGGTCCTCAGGTACGCCTCGGCATCCTTCGCGTTGTCGAAGTGTGCGAATCCAAGGTTCCCCTTGATGTCATGCTTCTCCACGAGCTCCCTCATGAAGGTCTTGGAGGTCTCGATCCTGGCGGCGGCCTTTGTGGGTGCGGCGCATTTTATGCCCTCCTTCTCGAGGGCGTCCACGATACCCACCTCGAGGGGGGCCTCGGGACCGATGAACGCCAGCTCCACTCCGTTCTCCTTTGCGAAGGCGCAGACCTTCTCCACGTCCTTCTCGTTGCAGAGGAGATGTTTCACGGACCTTCTCAGGATACCGGGATTGGCGTTCTTCATCACGGCGTAGATCTCCGCACCGGAACGGTACAGGGCCTCCACGGCCGCATGCTCCCTTCCTCCTCCACCGACAGTGAGTACCTTCATGTTGATGCACCTTAGAGCTTCAGGGCAGCGAGGATCTCGTCGAGACCCTGCTCCTTCTTGACGCTGCATTTGTAGATGTTCTTGATGCCGCCGGTGAGCTTGTTGTAGTCACGGGCGATGACATCGGGATCGACATCCACAGCGTCGGCGATGTCGACCTTGTTCAGTATGGCAACATCGGAGTGGATAAAAATATCGTGGTGCTTCCTGACCATGTCGTCTCCCTCGGTCGTGGAAACGACGACGACCCTGTAGTCTGTTCCCAGGGGGAAGTCCGCGGGGCAGACCAGGTTTCCGACGTTCTCGATGAGGATGACGTCGTACTTGTCCAGGTCCATCTCGGACAGGGTCTTCCTGATCAGGTTGGCGTCGAGGTGGCACTCGTGACCGGTGTTGCAGTTGACGGCCTCCAGACCGGACTTCTCGAACCTGGTGTAGTCGTCAGCTCCGGTGACGTCTCCTGCGATGGCGCAGACACGGACCCCTTTGGCCCTGAGCTTCTCGGCCAGTTTGATGATGAGTGCGGTCTTCCCCGCACCGATGGAACCCATGAAATCGATGGATTTGATGCCGTGGCTCTTCATGAGGCGGTAGTTCTCATGGGCGACCTTGTTGTTCTCTTTAAGAACATCTATCTCCATACCTGGCTGGACTATGTGCATGGGTTCGTCATGCCTGCGCATACTAATAATGATGTTGGTGTTACCGAAGTCCATCTCCCAAACGTCTTTCAGCCGTCCAGATGCTCCAGGAGCTGTATCCTGTGGCCGTCCGGATCACGTATGATGAAGAACACGATGCTCGGATCCGGTGATATCGGACCGATGCATTGGGGATCGAGTTTCCTCGCCAGACGTGCCGCGTTGGTCACCGAGAAACCTATGGACACATCAGGGCAGTCGACATCGCCTTTCCCGTCGTCGATGATCTCCAGAAGGGCCCCCTTCGGATTCCCGAGCATGGCTATCCGCTTCCCGCGGGATTCGAAGCTGTTCACGACCTGCAGGCCGAGGTCGTCCCTGTAGAACGATATGCTCCTTCCGATGTCGGAGACGTGGATGGTGACATGTATGAGTGACATTCGCCATATTATCATGATTATCGGATAAAAATCCTGGTAACCGCCCTCACTCTGTGGCCCTATCACCCTCTCATGACCGATGATCAACTATGATCCCTCACCAACGATCAGGTATTCCCGGCACTTCTTTAGGCAAATGCGATGCAGGTCGATGGAGGTACACCGTCTCGGAAGTTCGATCTTCGCGCTGTTCGGTTTCAGGCCGGTGTGGACATCCATCTGTCCGTGGAGGTGAAGAGCGGGCCATGGAGTTTGAGACCCGCTTCGATTCCAAAGTCCCTTTGGACAGGCTCGTGGAATGTGCGGTCGTCGTCAACGTCGTCAACAAGAACCTGAACTTCGGTTCCATGTACGTGGATGATGCAGGTATGATCCGGTTCAGGCATCCTTACATCTTCTTCGATGCCTGTCCCACCATCGGGGTTATGGCGACGATCGGTACGGTGACCTCATCCTGGGGGATACACGCTGACGTTCCTCGCGCGCGCGTTAATAATTTTGATAAACAACCTTGGGCTACACCTATCCGAAAAGCATGAGCTACTCGGATTCACTCTCAAAACTTCTTGGGGATCTCGGTGCCACCGAGGGTTCCAAGCTGTCCGTCGTCAACGGCGACAGGACGTACGTGGGCACTCTGATGCCCCATCACGAGTTCAGCGCTCCCGACATCCTCATCCTGAAGATGAAGAGCGGGTACAACGTCGGTATCAGGATTGGGCCCGAGACCAAGGTCGAGGTCCTGGAGGCCCCCGTCGAGAGGACGAAGAAGGAGGGCGAGGTCGAGTTCAAGAAGGGCCTCCCCAAACTGGTCCTCATCGGAACCGGCGGTACCATCGCATCCTATGTCGATTACAGGACCGGTGCCGTCCATCCCGCCCTTTCCACATCGGACATGGTCAACGCGGTCCCCGAGATCAGGGACATCGCAAACATCGATGCCCGTGTCCTGTTCTCCATATTCTCGGAGAACATGAACGTGGAGCACTGGCAGGAGCTCGCACAGGCCGTCGCCGAGGAGCTCAACAACGGTGCGGACGGAGTCATCATCCCCCATGGTACCGACACCATGGGATACACCGCCGCCGCCCTGTCCTTCATGCTCGGGGATGTCTCCAAGCCCGTCGTCCTGGTGGGCGCACAGAGGTCCTCCGACCGTCCCTCCTCGGATGCTTCTAGCAACCTGATGGCATGCGCCAGGTTCTGCACCAAGGCCGACAGGGCAGGCGTCTACGTGGTCATGCACGACACATCCGGAGATGATTCCTTTGCGGTGCACATCGGTTCACGCGTGAGGAAGATGCACACATCCCGTAGGGATGCCTTCCACAGCATCAACGCCGCTCCCGCCGCACACCTGGACAAGGACGGGAAGATCGTCCTTAACATCGACGGTCCGAAGGTGTCCGATGCCAAGGTCGTGGCCAAGACCGGGATGGAGAGGGCCTGCGTGCTCCTCCAGTACTATCCCGGAATGGATCCCGCCCTCTTCGAGGACATCTTCATGAAATCCAAGGGAGTGGTCATCTCCGGTTCCGGTCTCGGACACGTGAACGAGAACATGATCCCCCTGATCAGGAAGGCATGCGACAACGGGACCGTCGTCGTCATGACATCCCAGTGCCTCAACGGAAGGACCAACCTCAACGTCTACAACACTGGAAGGGACATGCTCAGCGCCGGTGCGATCACCGTCCTCGACATGCTTCCCGAGACCGCCTACGTCAAGCTGATGTGGGCACTTGCCAACACATCCACGCCCGAGGAGGCGAAGGAGCTCATGCAGACGCCCCTCGCAGGTGAGATGAGCGACAGGAGGACCATCGATGTCTGAAGAATACGAGATGATGTGCGGTATCGAGATCCACCAGCAGCTCGACACCAAGAAGCTTTTCTGCTCATGCGACAGCCATCTGTGTGAGGACGGACAGGGAGCCGTCTACAGGAGGCTCAGACCCACCACCTCCGAGATGGGAGAGGTGGACCGTGCGGCTCTGGCCCAGTTCCAGAGGCACATGGGATACAGGTACCAGTGCTGCGAGGGCACATCCTGTCTCGTCGAATTGGACGAGGAGCCCCCGCACGACGTCAACGCGGATGCCATGCAGATCGCCCTCACTTTCTCCGAGATGCTCGAGGCGAACATCATCGACGAGATCCACTTTATGAGGAAGATCGTCGTGGATGGATCCAACACATCCGGATTCCAGAGGACCGCCCTCATCGCCACCGATGGAAAGGTCAAGGTGGGCGACAGGGACATCTCCATCCTCTCGGTCTGTCTCGAGGAGGATGCGGCACGCAAGGTGGAGACCAAGGGAGACGAGATCCTCTACAGGCTCGACCGTCTCGGAATCCCCCTGATCGAGGTGGCGACAGGACCGGACATGAGGACCCCCGAGGAGGTAATGGAGGTCGCATACAGGCTCGGAACCCTGCTCAGGGCCACCAGGAGGGTAAAGAGGGGAATCGGTACCATCCGTCAGGACCTGAACATCTCCATCCCCGGCGGTGCCAGGATCGAGTTGAAGGGTGTCGGGGACCTGAAGATGATCCCCGATTACGTCAGGAACGAGGTCAACAGGCAGAAGATGCTCATCAGGGTCAAGACCATCCTCAACGACAGGGGAACCAAGGCCGTGCCCTTCGAGCCCGTCGATGTCACAGACATCTTCAAGACCTGCGAGTCCAAGGTCATCAAGGGTGCCCTGGACGACAAGGGTAAGGTCATCGCCGTCCGTCTTTCCGGATTCGCCGGTGTCATGAATGGTGACAACAAGACACTCAGGCTCGGATCCGAGATGGCCCAGAGGGCCAGGACCAAGGGTGTGAAGGGAATATTCCATTCCGACGAGCTCCCCAACTACGGTATCGAGCAGTCATACGTGGACGACCTCAGGTCCTTCCTGGGAATGACCGGGGAGAACGACGCCTTCGTGATCTGCGCGGCCAGGGAGAAGAAGGCCACCGATGCGCTCGAGGCGGCTGTGATCAGGGCCAACGAGGCCCTGGAGGGTGTTCCCGAGGAGACCAGGGACCCCCTGCCCGACGGGACCACCAAGTACTCCAGGCCCCTGCCCGGAGCCGCCAGGATGTATCCCGAGACCGATGTGCCCCCCACCACCATTACCGATGAGAGGCTCCAGCAGGTCAGGGACAATATGCCCGAGTTCCCCGAGCAGATCGAGAAGAGGCTCGTGGACCAGTACGGCATCAACCAGCAGCAGGCCAGACAGATCGTCAGGCAGAGCAACGACGAGCTGTTTGAGAGGATCGCCCAGGACAGGGCCATGGCACCCATCGCGGCCACCATGTTCCTCAACGCCTATTCGGAGATGGAGCATGACGGTATCGACACCCATGTGTTCACCGATGATGACATCCTCGGACTGTTCGCCATGCTGAAGGACGGACGTTTCGCAAAGGAGGCGCTCCCCTCGATCCTGAGGGAGATGGCCACCGGTTCATCCGCAGAGGACGCCATCAAGAAGCTCGGTGTCGAGGCCGTGGATGCGGGAGAGGCCGCCGCCATCATCGAGAAGATCGTCAACGAGCGTGCCGACTTCGTCAGGGAGAAGGGCATGGGAGCCATCGGAGGACTCATGGGACCCGTCATGGGGGCCCTCAGGGGTAAGATCGATGGTAAGCAGGCCAACCAGCTCCTGACCGAGGCCATCAAGAAGATCCTCGGTTGAAACCAATAAAAACAGGGCCTTCGGGCCCTTTCATCAATGATCCGTATAATGAAGATGTGGAGGGTCTCCCCTCCGTTTTCAGTTCAGAGTTCGTTGTACATCCTGCGTGCCTTCCAGAGTGCGAAGGCGCACAGTCCGATGATGAATATCGTGCTGATGTACTCCCCATAGGGAATACCGTCGACGAAGTACGAGGCGTATGCGTCCCATTGGCCCATCATATCATCTCCCGACCTTCACAGCAAGGTCCTGAAGCGTGCTCCTTCCCAACGCCGTTATCGAGTATTGGGTCAGCAGATGTCCCTTCTTGTAGGATCCGGATTCATCCAGTCTGCAATCCCCTTCGTGGACCATCCCCGCAGACACGAGCTCCACCACATCGTAGTTGATCATGTCCCTGCCGTGGTCGGATCCCATGCCGTACTCCTTCTGGAGGCTGTGGACGATCTCATCGGTCCACATGGGTCCTGTGTCGAGCATCTCCAGGATGCGGAACTTCATAGGGCAACCTTCCATCATTCTACATCACCTCTCAGACTGACAAGGTCCTCGCTGTCCTCGCTCGCCAGCAGGTAGCTTCCGATGAGGCATATCACGAGTCCGGCGATCGTGGTTCCGACGATCAGTCCCATGGAACCGTCATCATATCCGAGTGCGATGGCAGGTCCGAAGAATATCACCAGGAACACCACAGCACATGCGGCGTAGAGGCTTCCGACGGCCTGTCCCCTCGCCACACCCAGGAATGGGAAGGACTTGTACCATGTGACATAGCACCATGCGAATGACAATCCGAGCAGGATGACGACAAGGATCGTCGCGGGATCCAGCAGGAGACCCATTGTGGAGAACATGGGGTATCCGGTGATGGTCAGGGCGATGAGGATGACGATCCAGATGAGTGCCTCGAAGCAGAACCTCAGGTGCAGTCCCACATCGGGCTCGCAGATGTCGAGGGCCTTTCCTGCCACGACTCCCTCGAATCCCCATCCGACGGCGGCCATGATGCCTCCGATGATGCCGATGACGTTGGATCCCATTCCCCCGGAGATGAGTGTTCCGGAGTACAGGGTGATACCACCGATGAGCAGAACGGTTATCCCAGCATATGCACGCTTGGAGACCCTCTGCTTCAGGTACAGCACGGACATGAGGGTTCCGATGATCGGGTACAGCAGACCGGCGATCGCCGCGAATCCGGCACTGATGAACGATGATGCGAGGTATGTTCCCGACACGGCGCATGCTCCGCAGGCACCGGCCATCAGGAAGTACCTGCTGGCGGCCTTGAACTGGACCGTGGTCCTCTTGAACTCCTTCACCTTCCCCAGCCCTCCGTTCCATATGAACAGGACCAGGGCGCATGCTATGGCGTTGATACCCGTCAGGAACACCGCCTGCAGGATGGTCGCGGTTCCGATATCCATATCCGGGTGGCTGTCCAGGATGTTCACTCCCAGATCTCCCAGTATGTCGAGGTTCCACACTGCATATCCCGGGACATACCATATCCCCCAGAACAGGGCACAGAATATTCCCATGATGAGTCCCATGCGGATCTTCTTCTTGTGATCCATCTTCTTTATCGATTCGATGTCCAATTGGCATCCCTCCATCGATAGCGTCCGCTGACGTGTGACGCTTCGAAATGGGAAAGGTGGGGCTTTCGCCCCGTTTTCAGTGGTTTACCTCAGTTGTCTGCGAATGCCGCACGCATCTTGGCGACGCAGTCCAGGGCATTCTCGGAGTAGATGTCCGCACCTATCTCGTCCGCCCACTGCTGGGTGGTGGGTGCTCCTCCGACGTTGGTCTTCAGGGAATCCCTGATCCCTGCCTTCCTGAGGAGTTCCTCCAGGGTCTTCTGGTTGACCATGGTGGATGTCATGAGTGCGGATGTGCCCACGACGGCCGGCTTCTGCTCCCCGCAGGCCTTCACGATCTCCGTGAGCTTCACATCCCTTCCGAGATTGACTACGTTGAATCCGGCAACCTTCAGCATGATGGCGACGATGTCCTTTCCGATCGAGTGGATGTCCCCCTCTATGGTGCAGATCACGAAGGTTCCGAGCCCTTCTCCGACAGATGCTCCGGATTTCTCGATCTCG
>JBJEIK010000094.1:0-2520 GCA_051876975.1 Candidatus Methanomethylophilaceae archaeon | reverse complement strand
TACCCCTACTGACGGATATAGATTAAGAAGAATTTATTTTATTCGTTTACTATAGTTTCGGTTTCAGACCAGGTAGGAGCGCTCATGATGCAATCATGAGGGTGGTGGAATTGTATGACGAAGGCTATACAGTGGCCGTCTCCATCGACCTCAGGCACTATTTCGACACTATTCCCCAAGACCTGTTGATGACCCTTATCAGGAAGACGATAAGGGACCTCAGGTTCACGGAGCTTATAAAGAGGTTCCTGAAGAGTGGTGTTGCGATGCCCGATGGTCTTCTTGTAAGGACGGAGGAGGGGGCCCCCCAAGGGGGCCCTCTTTCTCCCCTTCTGGCCAACATCTATCTTGACCAATTCGACAAGGAACTCGAACGCAGGGGCCTGCATTTTGTGAGGTATGCCGATGATGCGCAGATATACGTGAAATCGGAACGCTCCGCGAAACGTGTTATGGAATCCTGTACCGAGTATCTTGAGAAGAGATTGAAGCTCACCGTGAACAGGGAGAAGAGCTCCATCGGGAGTCCGATGGAGTTGAAATACCTGGGATTCAAGCTTGTTAGGATGTCCGATGGTTCGACATGGGTAATGCCCCATGAGAAATCTATCGAACGGTTCAAGCAACGAACCAATGAAATCACGAGGCGTCATCGTGGGGTAAAGGTAGATGTCGTCATAACCGAGTTGAGGAGATACGTGCGGGGATGGTTCGCATATTTCGGAATAGGTCCCAACTGCAGCTATTTCGATGATTTGGATGGACATTTGAGGAGGCGCATCCGTGCCTTCCTGCTCACCCAATGGAAGACACCCAGGAACATCCAGAGACAGCTCAAACGTATTGGAAATGTATCGTATGAGAGTGTTTCATGGGACAGGATCAAATCTGTGTCATACAAGAAACACAAGTGGAGGGTGTCAAAATCCCCCATCATGCACCGCATCCTCAACAATGCCAACCTGCAGGCGGAGACGGGAATGTATTACATGACGGATGATTGGACAAAAGTACAGGCAAGGTTTTCGAGGAGCCCACTGCGGAACCGCACGGTGGGTTCTGTGGGAGGTCGTCAGACCTCGTTATCCGAATACGCATAACGAGGTCTGACTCCTACCCGATGTTCAAGGTCCAGGCCTACAACTACCACAAGAGGGTGCGCGCAGACATCCTCGGCACGACCGGCAACGGCGTGGTAGTCGCTTCGACATAATTACCGAACAGAATATTCGTGTTTACTCCATCCCACAACTGATCGGCAAGAGTATGACCGTCATCACGGATGCACCTGCCCCCATTGTCATGTTCGAGAAACCACAGGACATGAAACAATGGGAGATGAACAGACGGACCACCCTGCGGATAATCAGAGCAGGTTCATGAACACCGTCAGAACGCCCGAGTTGATAAGGTCGATGAAGACGCTCCCCACAATGGGAACGATGAAGTACGCCACGGGTGACTCCCCGAACCTCTTGAACATGGCCTGCATGTTGGCCATCGCGTTCGGTGTAGCTCCCAGTCCGAAACCGCACACGGCCGTCGTGTATGCCGCGGAGTCATAGTTGCGACCGGTGGCACGGAAAATGACGAAGTAAGCAAACAGGGCCACCAGCACCATCTGTATGACCAGAGTCACCACCATCGGAAGCGCCATGTCGGCGATCTGCCAGAGCTTCATCACCATCAACGCCATGACCAGGAACATTGAGAGGCTGATGGTTCCCAGCGTGCTGATCTCCCTCAACGGCAGCTCCATCCCCTTAACATCGCATATGTTGCGGATGAGCATGGCTAGGAGCATCGCACCCAGGTATGTCGGGAGGTTGATGCCCAGATCCGACAGTGCGGATACGATGTAGGTCCCGAATCCCACGCATATGACTATGAGGATCAGCGCACGCAGGAATCCGCTATCCGTTATCCTGACATCCGCCTCCTCCTCGGAGACCAGTTCGATCTCGGATTCCTCCGGGACGAGGGAGTTGCGCTTGACCAACCTTCCCGCCAGGGGACCTCCGATAAGACTGCTGAAGGCGAGACCGAAGGTTGCCGCGGCGATGGCGACTGTATCCGCTCCGATGATACCGTAATCCTCCACGAACATCGTTCCGTATGCGGCCGCTGTCCCATGACCCCCTATCAGGGACACGGATCCGAGACACAACCCCAACATGGGATCCAATCCGAACACCCCGGCCATGAACGTGCCGATGACATCCTGCAGAACGATGAGAACCGTCAACAGCAGTAAGAGGATGACCACCATACGCCCGCCGGCCTTCAGCATACCGGCAGATGCCATGAATCCGACCGAACAGAAGAAGGCCATCATGAAAACGTTCTTCAGGGTCTCGTCGAAATGGAACTCCACCATATCCGACGAGTAAAGGACAAGGGACAGGACCGAGAACAGGAGACCTCCCACCACGGCGGCAGGTATGCAGAAACGGCGTAGCGTCTCCGACCTCTTCACCAGATAAGATCCGATGACCAGTATCACGGCCGCAACGGCAGCGG
>JBJEIK010000093.1:0-2528 GCA_051876975.1 Candidatus Methanomethylophilaceae archaeon | reverse complement strand
ATATGCGGTTGACACCGTCGGTGAGCTTCTGTACGCGTCTGAATCCGGGAAGTGTCCTGCTGAGGATGGAGCCCACGAGACACAGCATCAGGAGGACCGCCATGGCGGTGACCCCCGTCCATGCGAGATGCCCGGATGATATCTTCATCAGTGCCCAGATGCAGATGACCGGGGCCCTCATCAGGGACTCCATGGTGATGCCGATGAAGTCCTGGATCTGCTTGATGTCGTTGGTGGAACGGGTGATTAGACTGTAGGTGGAAAATCTGCCCATCTCCTCCATGGAGAAGCTCTGCACACGGTCGAACTGGACCTCACGCAGACGCTTGGAGTATCTGGATGACACCAATCCGATGATCACCGTCAGGACTATGCCGGTGACCAGACTGCACAGTGCACATACGAGCATCCCGACCGCATCGGCCATGATCTCGTCAGGCGTACCGCCGTCGACCAGGGTCTGTGTGACCGACGACATGTACTCCGGGACCCTCAGGTCGAAGTACACCTGTGCGATGGTCACGAACAGGGCGAGGACCACCAATGCCCACTCGTACGCACCGAAATAGCGCACAACGGACCTGACCTTCTTGATCGGATGATACATCTGATGTCTTTCCGGAGGATGCGTCGGGGTATCATCCTTTCCTCTGTTGGATGGGTGATGGACATCCGACGCATCGGGAAAAGGGATCGTGGAAAGGGTTTCTCACCAGACCGACTTCTTCCTCTGCTTGAACAGGAAGTAGAGGAACAGGGGGCTTCCGATGAGCGCGGTGACCACTCCCACAGGGAGCACAGCCGGCAGCAGACGGACCACACAGTCCGAACCCACGACCATGAGGCCTCCGATGATGGCGGATGCCGGGATCAGGACCTTGTTGTTGCTTCCCACGAACAGCCTTGCGATGTGCGGTGCCACCAGACCCACGAAACCGATGGTCCCTGTGTAACACACAGCCACGGCGGTGGCGACGGAGATCATCACGAAGCAGACTATCCTCACCCTGACGGGGCTCTCCCCCAGGCTCATGGCCTCCTTGTCACCGGCACCGATGATGTTGATCTTGTTCGCCAGGACGACCATCGCGATGATGATGACCACGGACATGAGGACCATCGGGAACACCGAGTTCCAATCCGTCGATGACAGGGTTCCGAGACTCCACTCGTAAATCTCCTGCAGATCCTCTTCTGCAGCGTTGAACTTGATGAACGTTGTGAACGCAGTGAAGACGTACATCAGTGCGATACCGATGAGGATCATCATCGTGGAGCTCGCCTTCTTGAAAGAGGACACCAGGATGATGGCCGCGGCCGGGATCAGAGAGAACACGAACGCATTGGCGATCTGTCCCGCGCTTCCTCCGACGAAGGGTATGATGCAGATCCCGAAGACGATGTATATCGTCACTCCGAGAAGCGCCGCAGACGAGATACCGATGGTGTACGGATCCGTCAGGGGGTTCCTGGTGATGCTCTGCATGACAGCTCCGGAAACCGCCAGGAGGATACCGACACATACTCCGCAGATGGTCCTGGGAGCGTTGTCGTTCACGACCACCCAGTCGATCCACCATGAGAGGTAGTCCTCGGTCCTGGAAGGAAGGTCTCCGACGATGTGGTTCCAGACGACCTCCATGGCCTGCATGAAGGAGATGTCCACACGGCTTATGGATAGGGAGTAGACGCAGAGGGCGAAGATCAGCACCACCATCGCCAACGAATACGTCAACCTGCGACGGTCCGCACGGCGGTAGGCCTTCACGCTCTTCCTGACATACTCGGAGACCAATCACCACACCTCCCTCTTCTGTCTGATTATCAGATACAGGAAGATCGGGGCTCCGATCAGGGATGTTATCACTCCCACCGGAATGGTGGCCGACACATCGATCGAACGGGAGATTATATCGCATCCCAGAAGGAAGGCACCGCCCACGACAACGGATGCGGGGATGACGAAACGGTAGTCGGAGCCGATGATCAGACGTACCATGTGCGGTACGATCAATCCCACGAACCCGATGATACCGACGAAGCTTATGATGGATGCCGCCATGAACGACAGCACTATCAGGCACACCAGCCTGAGCTTCTCGCTGTCCATACCCAATGCCTTGGCATCCTTGTCCTCCAGGGACATGAGGTTGAGCTTGTTGGACAAGGCCATGAGGATGCAGGTTCCGATGAGACAGACGATGAACACGAACGGAATGGCATCCCATGTCAGGTCGCCGAGCTTTCCGACCTGCCAGTGATACACCCCTGCCAAGGTCTCGGCATCGGTGGAAACCAAAAGAAGGGATGTGAGCGAGCTGAACAGGTAGGACACCGCCGTACCGGCCAATATCAACGTGGACGGGGACCTGTTGAGGAAAGGAGAGAGACCATAGATCACCAGGACGGGGATCATCGCGAAGACCAGGGCGTTCATCAGCGTCCCGTAACCGTCGATACCACCGGCTCCGGCATGGAATCCCAGGACCATGGCCATGGCGACTCCGAGGAGTGCCCCGGAGGATATT
>JBJEIK010000092.1:0-2535 GCA_051876975.1 Candidatus Methanomethylophilaceae archaeon | reverse complement strand
CAGTCAAGGACGAACTGTGCGAACACGTTGCGGCCCTCGGACACGAACGGGATGGAATCGTCCATGACGGACACCCTCATGAAGGGTGCGGGGCAGGCCTCGACGATCCTCTTGGCACCCTCCATCCTGAGGGTGTACATGCCGTCACCGGCACGCATGGACAGGACGTGCTCCCCATCGGAGATGACGTTTCTGATCTTGCCGGTCTTCTTGCTGGTGACGAGCTCGATCTTCCCCCTGAACAGTGCCTCCGTCGCCTCGATACCGAACTGGTATCTGGAGACCGCCTTGGCCCTGAGCAGGTCGGCATCGAACTCCTCGGTCCCGTCGTCGGGGATCTGCGACGGCTCTATGGCCTCTTTGAATCCCATCATGCTCAGGAACTGGAATGTGATCCTCTCGGATTCCGTCTCGGTCTCCATGTCCATGTTCTCGGGGAACAGGGACTGAGCGAGGGGATACATCTCGTCCAGTTCTGCGGGGACGGGTCCGAATGCGGACACCACGATCGGTGTGTATCCGGCCCTGCGTGCCTTGGCGAACTCCTCGGCGTAGGGTCTGCTGTACGGTTTGCCCTTGCTGTCCTCGAACAGGACGGCCTTGTCAGTCGGAGGGATGTACCTCGTCCCCAGTCTGTCCAGGTACCTCTTGAACACGGGGCGGTTCCTGGTCTCGGGTCCGGTGTAGAATATCGCACCCTCCCTGCTGATGGGGTCGTAGTTCTCGGTTAGGTCCTGGTATTCCCTGAGCCTCCTGAGTGCGTCCAGGAGTGCGGGATGTGCCCTGCACCTGATCTCGGCCAGCTCCCAGAGCCTTCCCTCCTTGATGTACCTCCTGACCAGGGCCAGTTCCTGTGTGATCTGGTAGAGGTTGTGTTCGGCGATGAGCTTGGTCTTGGACTTCTTGTCCATCTTTCTGAGCTGCTCGAGGGTGTGTCCCCTGCATGCGGGGCAGTTGCAGTCCAGGGTCTCCATGTCCTGGAGGCGGAAGGTTCCGTCCACGAACATCATCCTGTCGTCCCTGGCGAACTTGGCATAGGATGCGGAGTCGAAGAAGTCGCATCCCATCAGTGCGAGGAGGGCGAGGACCATGGGGTGTCCGGCTCCGAACGCGTGGACAGGCCTGTTGGGATTGAGTCCCTTCTTGGAGGACATGATCACATCCACGAGCTCCGAGTAGCGGTACTGCTCCATCAGGGGGACTATACCTCCCACGGGGTGGACGTCGATGTCCATGGTGGCCATCCTCCTGGCGCAGTCCTCCCTCAGGTCGGTGTAGATGGAGCCCTGTGCGACACCGTTGATCATCATGTCTCCCTTCATCTCGCAGGCCTTCTGCGTTCTCTCCAGGGTGACCTCGATGGATTTAGCGGTCTGCTCCTTGGTCCAGTAGGGCTCGGTGAAGATGTCCAGGACGGTTCCTATGTCGGTGCCTATCGCCTTCTGGAACTCGATGATCTCCTCGTTCGTGAGCTCCACCTCTCCGTACATGTGGCTCTGGAATGTACCGGAGTCGGTCATGATGATCCCCGGGAAGTCCAGCATCTCATGCAGTCCGACCTCCCTCGCCTTCTCGTTCAGCTCCTTTGTGTTCTTGATGATGTAGGAGTTGGTGATGAGGCTCTTGAACCCGAACTTGTCGTAGAGCTCTCTGGCCGGGACGGTGTTGATCTTCGGGTTGATCACGGGGAACAGGGCGGGTGTCTCCATGGTCTTCCCGGAGTTGGTGGTGAATTTGCCGATACGGGCCATGCCGTCGCGGCGGATGATCTCGAACATGACGAGAGCATCGGGGGCACGGATATAATGTTGTCCGTGGTCGGATACGGTGATATCGTTCCAGAAGTGGGGATAAGGTCCCGCCCGTCCTCGGGGCGGGGATGATGGGTCACTGGTCCATGACGGGGATGTTGTTCCTGTTCATGTCTGCGAACACCTTGGCGATGGCGTTCTTCATGATGGTGTCGGGTACATCCTCGATGTACTCCCTCTTCCAGTCGAGGGTGGGACGTCCGAAAACGACCCTGCCTCCCTGGCCCAGGTCGCAGCTGTCCTCCACCTCGAGCATCTTGATCTCCAATCCCTCGATGATCTCGGGGATCGTCCTGCCGTTGATGAGGACCGTGTTGGGTCCGTCGGTGATCGTCTCGGTGAACTTGCAGGAGATGTCCCCCATCTGCATCTCGAAGATGAGGTCCTTGATGTAAGCGGTCATGGCACCGGTGGTCCTCCTGCGGATCGTGGGATCCTGGAGCTCCGCATCGGAGTGCCTGTACTCTATGTCGATCATCGCCATGGTCCGAGTCAACGCCGATGATTCTGAAAAAACTGTCGGAGCAACATCCCGATGGAACGTCGCATGTGCTCTGTTTTTATCATGGCTCATCCTGGGGGTTCCCATGGATCGCAGGTTCCCTCTGATCGTCCTTGCGGTGGCGATCGTCCTTGTCGCGACAGTCGTGGTCATCGGTGACGATGACAGCGAGTACAGGTTCGCGGATGACCGTGTCCCGATAGTGGACATAGACGGTACCTG
>JBJEIK010000091.1:0-2543 GCA_051876975.1 Candidatus Methanomethylophilaceae archaeon | reverse complement strand
GTCGCAGTCCCTCAGCACCGACTCGAGCTGTGCCTGGATGAACTCCTCAGGCATGGGGAAGATGTCGTCTACGCCCTGTGTGTTCTGGGCGGTGACGGCTGTTATCACTGATGTGGCGTGGACTCCGACCACGGCCATGGCCTTAACGTCGGCCTGAACGCCGGCGCCCCCTATGGAGTCCGATCCAGCCACTGTAAGAGCTGATCTCATTAAGGCACCTTATGGTACCGTTCTTTATAATTGGTGGTGTCGGAAACGGTATTCGGACATCATGATATACGGAAAACATGTTTGGGAATGGGGTATCCCCCATTCCGTATCATCATTGTCCGGTGAAGGTTCTGAAGGCCTTTTCGACCTCGACGGGGTCATCCATGTCAACACCGTTTTCTTCCAGGTATGCCATGAAATCATCGAGTCCTTCGAACGATTCAGTCTCTTCACTGAAGAAGAGTCCATTCTCACGTGCCCATGTCATGGAGTATTCCGCCATGCTGTTCACGATGAAATCCGAGAACTCCTCATCCAGAGCATTCTCCACGATCGTCTTGGACACATCGACCAGATTGTCTTCGTTCCCAACGGTGGACCAATCCGTTTCCGGATAGAGTTCCTTGAACTCTCTGAAAAGTTTCGGGAGTCTCTCCGGACCAGGTTCTGCCAGATGGATGTACCTCTCAGGGTTGAGCTCCACCTCTGATGGTTTGACCTTGGGAGGTCCATTCTCCGGGGCCCTCCTCTTCGATTTCCTCGGGGGACTGTCCTTGACGATCCTTGGAATCATGTCGTCTAAATCGAACACGAGAGGTTCATCCGTGAAGATGGACAGGGCGCTGATTATGGCGATGCGGGCCTCATAGGGGAGCATTATCTCATCATCATCGATAGCCCCCTGGACATGCATGATGTCCAAGGCCTCTTTAACATATTCTTCATCGAAATCATTGCCTTCAAGCCATTCCAATGCATCCTCATGGTCCTCGGAATCCGGATTCGATGCATCTTCCAGCAGCCGATTGTATCCGTAGATTCCGCCACTGTCTTCAGGGGGTGAGTTTTCGGTCCACTTCAGGAGGGTGGGTGTGGTCTTCCCATAGTTATCGATGGTCTTGAGCCATGTGATCTCTATCTCCCAGTCGTCTCCGAAGTCATAGTTGTAGAGAATCTTCGTGCCTTCGTATTCCGACAGGGGGATCGCCATCTCATCCTCGAAATCCTCCTCCGGGTCACCGATCTCGGTTCCTCCGATCATGAAGACATGGAGGTGGTAATCGTACCATCCCATGACCGCCTGTATCGTCAGATGAAGATCTCTGAAGGATGCATTCTCGGGTATAGCGACTGTCCTGGTGATCTTGGGGTTGCTTCCCCTGAGTACCATCTTCAGTTTGAATGCCCTCATGGTCTGGACTAGGATGCGTGATGATAAAAGGGTTATGGACCCTCTCAAGGTGAGAGGAGACGATCCGTCGGACTTTCCCCAGACGGCTCGATATCCTTATATTGGACCGCAGATTAGGGTCTGTCCGATGAAGGTCTTCAGCACTCATTTTGTTCTCAAAGGCAAGTCCAGCTACAAGGATCTGGCCCCCGTGTTCCCCGACATCCTCAAGATGTTCCTGGAGGAGATCGACCAGATGCCCGAAGAGGAGGAGATCCTTCAGATGTTCATCGAGCTCAACATGGTCGACCTGGAGCGTGACAGGAAGCCCGAGGGATACAACAGGAAGGGAAAGGTCAGACTTGTCTTCCCCACGGATGCCAAGGAGTTCTACATCAAGACATACTCCAAGAACACCGACCTGTCCACCATCGCCGACAATATCAGCACGATGTTGACCGCGGCAGGTGTCAAGTTCGAGGTCAAACAGAACGACCGTACGGATTTCGACTGATCCTTGGTGTTCTTCCACGGCACCTCATGGTGTCTATCCCATCTTCATCGATTCTATAGGCGGTGCCCTGTCTTTCTCAAGGACAGATCACTCAGGTTCCGCATCCACCTTCATCTTCTTTCCATCCTCGATTGTTTGAACCTCGGGCCTCAGTGCATCCATGGTCACCAGCAACGTTCCCGCCACCATCAGCAGCAGTGCGATCCAGAAGGACCATCCGAGTGTCTCTCTGAACAGTATGAAGGCTATCGCGACACCGATGAAGGGGGCCAGGGAGTAGTAGGCACTCACCCTGGAGGCGCCCAGGTCCCTCTGTGCGCGTATGTATGAGGATATGCTCAGCCCGTAGGACAGGAATCCGAGGACCAGTGTGATCGGGATCAGGGTGATCCCGGGAACAGGATCGCCTAGGTACAGGGCGACGACCATCGATCCGAGTCCGGAGAATATCCCCTTCACAGTGGTGATCTGTATCGGATCTTTCTCCGATAGCCTCCTGGTGCAGTTGTTCTCCATTCCCCAGCAGAAGCAGGCTCCCAGGACGAGAAGGGCTCCGGGCGAGAGGACGAATCCCGAGATGTCATCCACCGACAGCAGGATGCTTGATACTGTGACGAGCAAGATGGCGGCCCACAGGGTCTTGGAAAC
>JBJEIK010000090.1:0-13764 GCA_051876975.1 Candidatus Methanomethylophilaceae archaeon | reverse complement strand
CCGACTCCCTCAGACCTTCCATAGTCTGCTCCGGGGAGACCGGACTCGTGCTCGAGCAGGTCGTTGTAGTACAGGACGGTTCCGGGGACTCCCTGAGCTGCCCTTGCTGCTCCGACGTTCACCATGACTGCGGCGACCATTCCGGTTGCTGCGTATGCGTTCCATTTGGGGAGATCGTCGGTGGTGTACACCTTGTATCCGCTGGGGAGGGTCTCCTTCACGCGGATGACACCGTCGTCGATAGCCCTCTCCATGAGGGATGCGATAACGGTTCCGACGGTTCCGGTCTTTCCGTTCTTCTTGACGAGGGTGTACAGCATGTTGTTTGCGTTGAGTCCCTCGTATGCGAGGGCCAGGAGTCCGCCCCTCTCGAAGTTACCGACCATGTCTCCCATCTCGTAGGATCCGCACTGCTCGTAGATTGCAGACAGGGCGGTTCCCTGCATGGCGTTCCTGTTGACGAGTGCGACAACGTGGTTGGCCATGATGTTCCTGAGTGCGAATCCTGCTCCCTCGTTGTTCTGGGGAACCTCGAGGATGGATTTGACGTTTGCACCCTGGAATGTGATGGTCTGGGGGTATCTTCCCCAAACAGCGGCTTTGACCATGTTTGCCTTGTACATGGGGATGTCAAAGGTGTCGATGATGGCCTCGGTGGTTGCTGCTGCGACTGCGGTGAATCCGGTTGTGTACTCGATACCGGCGTTCATCCTATCCTCAGGCACGATGACGACGATGTTCTTTCCGTCGGATTTAACCTGGGAAACGGTTCCATCTCCGTCATATACCTGGACTTTCTCTTTGACAAGCTCTGCGATCTTGTCTGCGTTCTTGACCAGGGGAATGTCAATCTCTTTTCCCTTGATGATAACTCCACCACCGGTCATGGATCCGGTCTTGAGGGCTTTCTCAATTCCGGCCAGGCTGACAGCGCAGGTCCTCTTGGTCAGGGACACGATCTTCTTGATCGCATTGTTGCGCAACGGACTGATGGCTTCCAACGGAATGTCTTTCGCGATGCGTTTTCCGTTGTCGTCATACAAGTCGATTACGTCCTCGTATTTTGGCATTTCATACCTCCTTGTTCAATAAATGGTGCGAATCCTTCCGAATCCGCATTGCCCCTTGCAATCCACCCATATCTGGTCGAACCATATAAAGGCATGGGAAAATGGCCAATTTCGTGACTATCCTACTCATTTACTATGATTTTCGGAATATTATTATTAACAACGTTAATCGGATTCCCGTCACGCCACCCATATATAATGGATATTACGAACGACTCGGTCCGTCAAGATAGCCAGCATGTCAAAAACAGGGTTTGGGAAGGGGTTTGCTGGATTAGGCCTCCAACTCAGCTGCGCTTGGCCTTGGTCATCACGCCGGTTCCGTACCTCTTCAGATGCTCCACGTAACCGGGGATGAGCTTGTACGGGATTCCACAGGCCAGTTCGTCGGCGGCCATGGTGGTCTTCTTCCTGCATCCGAAGCATCCGAGGGAGACGTTGGGCTTCCCGGTGACGATGGGGACGGATGTGACGTCCTCGCATCCGCACTGGAAGGGTGATGTGGTGAAGGCTACACGGCCTCCCTCCTCCGCGGTGGACAGGGGCACGATCCAGTAGATCCTCTCGGGGATGTCCGCGATGGCGACGACATCGGGCTCGAAGTCCGCATCCTTCAGGGGACAGACGATCTCGCCCTGACTCCTGAACTCCGGGATCATGCGGTCGGAGATCATCTTCCCTGCGGCCTCGGGGGAATCGTGCATACCGATCCCTGCGTGGAACTCGCCGGATGCGACCTTCTCCGCCGTGGGGGACATGTTCAGTGCGGATGCGCCGACAAGACATCCCTGAGCATCCAAGGGAAGTTTGAACGAGTTGCCGTCCCTAGCCATGAATATGGCCTGACAGTGGCTGACCTGGAAATCGGGCTCATCGTATCCCGCGGGATACTCCTCACCCTCCCTGACGAGTCTGATGGCCACGGGCTCTCCCCTGAGCTTCAGGGTCGATTTCATGACCTCCGCATATTCCTGATTCCTGCTGAGGATTTCCGACATGTGGAATCCCTAGTGGTGTTAAGAATAAAATAATCTCTGAAGCCGGAGACGGGTGATATCGGAAACAATGAGAGAAATGGACCCCCCGAAGGGGGCAAGGGGTTTCATGAACCTGATTATGCCAGGGACTTGATGGCCCTGACGAGGGCTTCCATGTTTGCGTCGGGGGTAGCGACGGCGATTCCGCATCCGGAGGAGATGACGTTGAATCCGGCTGCTGCGGAGCGCTTTGCGGCTGCCTCGACTTCCTCAGGGGTTCCCTGGAACAGGGGCCTGACGGATCCGACGTTTCCGACGAGGACGGTCTTTCCGCCGACCTTGTCTGCTGCCTTCTCGGGCTCGACCTTCTCCTCGATGGAGATTCCGGTGACTCCGGTTGCGACCATCTGGTCGAGGATGGGGTAGGTGTCTCCGCAGATGTGGAGGACGGTGAACTTTCCATCCTTGGGCTTGAGGGACTCCTTGACGTGCTTTCCGGCGGCGTCCTCGAACATGTCGGGTGCGAGCATGTCGGTGGATCCGGAAGGCTCGGAGCACTGAACGACATCTGCTCCGGCGTCCATCAGGGCGTGGGTGTATGCGGTGACGATGGGGTTGACAGCGTTGACCCACTTGTCGACCTCCTCAGGGGCCATCATCATTCCGAAGACCATGTTCTCGGTGTTGACGAGGTTTCCGGTGAGGGTGAAGGGTCCGGTGTTTCCAGCGACGATGGCGTGGGTCTCTCCGTGGGACTTTGCCATGAGCTCCATTGCCTTGATTGCCTCTGCGGGCCTTCCGCCGGAGATGAACTCCTCGGGGGACATGAGGTTGGCAGGGTCATCGTACTCGGACATCATGGGGTCGAAGTGGAAGGGGTGGGACTTGATCATAGGGGAGGCGTCCTTCTTGTCAACCTGGACGGTTGCTCCGAGCCTCTCAGCCTCAGCGGTCAGACAGAAAGGTGCCCTGACACACTCGAATCCGAAGATATCAGCCTGGGCGGTTCCGAGTTTGGCCATGAGCTCTGCGCTCTTGTGGGCCTCGGGCCATGCTGCTCCGACCTTCTCCATCTGGCCGAGGGTTGCGGCCTGGGTGAAGATTGCCACGGGGGGCCTGTCCAGGGATTCCTGTTTCATTGCTGCAAGTACTCTGTCTCTGGGAGTCATTGTCATGTGAAATTCTCCTTGGTGGGCTAGTATACCTTCATCTTATTTAATTGGTAAGTGCGCAAACGGACACTGTTTCCCGCACTATCCGAATACATCGGAGAACAGCCAGACGGGCATTCCCGAGACCCATGATGGATGTGGCCGCCAATTGAAAACGGCTCAGATGGACACGTCGGACAGCTCCGCCAGGGTCCCGAGTTTCATTATCCCCATGTCCGTGACACCGTAGATCTCCGCGTTGGCGAAGTCCGACGATTTGAGTGCGGGGGCCATGACGCATGCCTTGTCCAGGACGAGATCGTTACCCGATGAGAAGGGACTGAACGGTGGAAGGACGATCACCCCGTCATCCCTGGCATGGACGAAGCACTGGATCTTCAGCCCCCCACCGACACTCCCGGGTATCCTCACGGAAGGATGCTCATGCCCGATTATCACCGGCCTCACACCCGAATCCGAATGACCGTGCTCCAGCCTGTATCCCATGATGTCCACGTAGTCCACGGCGAGAAGACCCATGTCGGATATGATGTTCTGGAGGTAGTTGTCGTGGTTCCCCTTGATCACGACCACCTGGGCCGCCTCCGAGAGGAGGGTCATTATCCTGCGGACCTCCCTCTTCTCCTCGAACCCGGACCTCTTGAAATCGTGCTTCACATCGCCCAGGAGCACCACCCTTTCGGGCTCGTATCTGCACAGGATGTCGTTCAGGGCATCGCATATGGAATCGGTGTTTATCCTGGGGATGTACATGCCCTCCTGCTCCAGGGCCCTCTCGTATCCGAGATGCAGATCCCCGAGCACGACGGTGGGGCCGTCATCCAGGATGAGGCATCTGTCGCTGGTGATGCGGACCCCGGGGCGGATCTCCAATGAACGCATGTCCCGGGGGATGTCGGGATGATTAGATGATGGTTGCCCTTGGACCGTGTAGTTAACATATCCGCTCGCGATGCTCCATCGATCAAGATGATAGAGCACACATTCCAGATCATGCCGTCCGTCGGGGCGAAGAAGGAGATGAACATCTGGGAGGAGGGCATCCTCTCCTGGGACGACTTCCTCTCCGCCGACTCCATAGGATGTGTCAAACCCGCGCTGAAGGAGAAGGGGGATGCCGTGCTCATGCAGGCCTCGGAGCTCCTGGACGATGGGGACTCGCGTCTCCTTGGGGACATGCTGCCGAAAGGGGAGCACTGGAGGATGTTCCAGCGCTTCAAGGATGATGCGGCATACCTGGACATCGAGACCGACGGCCTGAGCAGGGATGCACTCGTCACGGTGGTGACGGTACACAGGGGGAAGAAAGGGACGTACACCCTGACCGAAGGGATGGACCTCACGCCCGATGCATTGTCTCAGGCTTTGGACGGTGCGAAGATGCTCGTAAGTTTCAATGGAAGCTGCTTCGACGTCCCTGTTCTGAGGAACAGCTTCCCGGAGGTGGACTTCGACCTTCCCCATTACGACCTGCGCTTCGCCTCCAGGAAGGTCGGGTTCAAGGGCGGACTGAAACCGATGGAGATCGAACTCGGCATCACAAGGGACGAGGAGATCGAGGGTGTGGACGGTGCGATGGCGGTGCGTCTGTGGAAGCAGTGGGAGAGACACGGGGACAAGGATGCCCTGGAGATCCTCACCGAGTACAACCGTGCCGATACGATCAACCTCGAGAGGATAGCCGATATAATCTACGGGAAGCTAGTGAAGGAGCATGCCGGTTTCAAATGGTGATCTCCGCAGGATGGCCTCGGACCTCTCCGCCGCGGCGGATGACATCAGGTCCGCCCGCTCCGTGCTGATCGTCACTCACATCGACGCCGACGGGATATCGGCGGGTGCCATAGCGTACATGACCGTGGGCAAGCTCGGGAAGGAGAGGAGGATCGTCTTCGAGAAGAAAATCACCGACGAGACCATATCCATGGTCGACTCCGCCCCGGAGGACATCGTGTGGATATGCGACCTGGGAAGCGGCTATCTATCGGAGTTCACCCGTCCCGGGATCATCGTCACGGACCACCATGTTCCCGATCCGAAGTGGAGGAGGAGACAGACCGTCCTGGACGATTTCTCACAGGTCCATCACATCAACCCCCATTGCTACGGCATGGATGGTTCCTACGAGGTGTGCGGAGCGGGGATGACCTATCTCCTCTCGAAGGAGGTGGACCCGTCCAACATCGACATGGCGTATCTCGCCGTGGTGGGTGCGGTGGGGGACTTCCAGGATTCTAACGAGTCGAGGCTGGTGAGCCTGAACAGGGAGATCCTCAGGGATGCACAGGCACATGGCGACCTGGTGATAGACGACGATCTGAGGCTCTTCGGAAGGGAGACGCGTCCGCTGGCACAGTATCTTCAGTTCAGCACCGACCCACACATACCGGGACTCTCCGACGACTCCCACGGATGCTCCGAGTTCCTGAGGAGGATGGACATCCCGTTGAAGAACGGTTCCAGATGGAGGGTTTGGAACGACCTGTCCCAGGATGAGAAGGACAGGGCGACCGATGCCATCATCGAGATGGTGGGCTTCGCCAACAGGGACAGGGTCTTCGGGGAGATGTACACCTTCCCCAACATGCCTCCGGGAACGGGGTTGAGGGATGCGAAGGAGTTCGCCACCGTCCTGAACTCATGCGGACGCTACGACGATGCCGACACCGGACTGAGCATATGCTGCGGTGATACCGATGCATTGAAGACCGCGGAGAGGAACAGGGCGGAGCACAGACGTCACATCTCATCCGCGATCGCATATGTGAAGGACAACCACCTGATCAGGGAGAGGAAGTTCCTGCAGTACTTCGATGCAGGGGATTCCATGAGGGAGACGGTGGTCGGGATAGTGGCCGGGATGCTGCTGAGCACCCCCGAATGCAACCCGAACCTTCCCATCATAGCTTTCGTGGATGCGGAGGATGGGGTGAAGGTATCCTCGAGAGCGAACAGGGCACTGGTGGACAGGGGCCTGAACCTTTCAGAGGTGATGAAGACCGCGTCGATGATAGTGGGAGGTGCAGGCGGAGGACACAGTGTCGCCGCGGGTGCGACCATCCCTCCCGATCAGAAGGAAAGGTTCCTCGATGTGGTCGAGGACCTTGTTGCGTCTCAGATCATCTGAGGTGCTTGTGCCGGAGCTTATGCTGCTTGTGCTTCCAAGCACAAGTAAAAGCACAAGTAAAAACCGACCGAAAACGATGATGATTGCATATATTACATGATTTGACTCAGATTCCTACGGAATAGTATTGATGATTCTACGTCCATTTCCTCATTTTCTACCCCGTATGACGATAAACAGCGTTTCTCTGTCCCTGTCGATCATCAGAGGATAGGCTTAAGCATAAGCACAAGCATAAGCACAAGCATAAGCACAAGCTTGGACAAAATATCGGAACGGAGGTATGCAATGGTTCTTCATGTCGATGTCAAGAAACTCGTCGAAGGTTCGATCATAGAGACCAACAGGGTCGAATACAAGACCAGCTGGAATCCGCAAAAGGTCCTCCACACCATCTGCGCCTTCGCGAACGACTATGAGGAGACCTACGGCGGCTACATTGTGATAGGTGTATCGGAGACAAACGGAATCCCCGATACCGTCATCGGCGTGGAGGAATCCGAAATCCCCAAAATAGAGGATGAATTCTTCAAAATATGCAACCTGATTGAACCACGCTATGTTCCAGGATTCTACATTGAAGAGATGGATGAGAAAAAGGTCATCGTGATATGGGCCTCCAGCGACCCGGAAAGACCTTTCAAATGTCCCGTGAAATTGCAATCTTCCAACAAGGAACAGTCAGAACGCGGCTACTTTATCAGGAGGTCCGCACACACCATCCGCGCGAACTCCATCGAGGAACAAACGCTGATCAAAAGGAAGAGGACATTGTGCTTCGATGAACAGATCAACCCCCAATCCTCAGAGAATGACATAAGCCGCGACATAATCCTCGACTACCTCAACAGGATCGACACGTCCCTCACCAAGGGGAACCCGTCCAAAAAGACACTTATCGAGTCCCTGCGCCTGGTGAGCGGACCTCCGGAGATGAGATGCGCGGTGAATGCGGCACTCCTGATGTTCAATGACGATCCGGAGAGATTCTTCGAAGGATGCGGGATTGAACTGGTGGAGAAACCGGATCCCACCGGCAACAACATGACAGAGACGGTCTTCAAAGGGCCTGTGTACCTACAGATAAAACGTGTCCTGCAGACCATCAACAACGGGATCATCAAGGAGAAGATCTTCAAGGTGGACGGACAGGCAGAGGCCGTACGCATCAAGAACTATCCTTATGAAGCGATAGAGGAGGCGGTCGTCAATGCGATCTACCATAAGGACTTCCTGGTGAGGGAGCCCGTGGTCATAACGGTCACACCGAACACGTTGGAAATCGTCACATACCCCGGACTCGATCCGGGGATAACCGATGATGAGATCGAGAAGGTTGATTTCAAGTCATTCTTCGTCAGGAACATCCGTATCGGCGACTTCCTCAAGGACATCGACCTCGTGGAGGAGAGGAACACAGGAATACCGAAGATCAAGAGGGCCCTCAGGAAGAACGGATCTCCGATGCCTGAGTACCGCACGGACAAGGACCGCAGATATCTGGAAGTTGTCTTCCACACGCATCCGGCATTCCGTGTCGATACGGGTGACGAGGATGAAGGCCTCGAACCTATGACGATCGAAGGAATGTCGATGGACCAGAGGATCATCCAGATGTTGGAAAGGAAAGGATGCATGACCACCAGGGAGATATCCGACGGACTCGGATACAGCAAGATCACGAAGGTGGTCCGTACATGCATCGAATCCATGATGGATGAGGGATTGGTAAGGTACCTTTATCCGGACAATCCACGCGATCCGCGTCAGAAGATCTGTCTCAAACGGTGATTCACCGAACCTGGTTCCGATCACCCGTCTCTCGATGGAACGAAACGAGGAAGGGGAATACGTGCTCCTATGAATGCCGAAACCGCAAGCACAAGTACGCTATGGATCGGGAAGCACAGGAACAACAACAGAACCGTTACCAGCGGTTTCCTGGTCACCCCTCCCACCAACGCCGCTGTCGTCGCACAGACGGAGAAGACCGGATCAACACCCATGAGCACGGACATCCCGAACCCGATGGATATCCCCGCGAATATCACCGGGAAGAAATGACCTCCGCGCCATCCCAGGTTAACGCACGTGGCGGTCAGGATGACCTTGATGAACCCCGTGGTGATGAGAACCGCCGCGGACATCGTCATCCAGGTCTCGTTGAGGACCTCGGCCTGCATCTCGCCGGAGAACATCGTGTACGGCAACATCATACCGCAGACCCCGAGGATCAGACCTCCGGTCACGGCCTTCAGGACCTTCCTGTCACCGAAGAGATCGGACACATTGCCCATGACATTCTCCATGACGCAGAACAACCATCCCGCCATCCCTCCGATGATGCACAGTGGGATCAACCAGATGAACTCGCCCTGACCGTAAACCACATCCGGATATCTGGGCAACGACAGACCGCCTCCGAAAACATGGGACAGTGTAATGAACACGGAGAACGCACCCACTATCGCGAAGACATAGATCAGGATCTTCATCGCATTCGGCATCGCGGTCCTGTCCTCCACGGCACCCGATAGTCCGAACAGGGGAGCGGAGAATATGGCCGACAATGCGGCGTAAACACTCACCTCGGTCAGATCGCGGATGTCCCTGCCGAGACGCCTCATCCTGTCCCCGACCCAGGTGCACACGGCGGCTATGACGCCTGTCAATCCGGCCTCGGGACCGACGGAACCGCCGAACACCAATGGGAGTATCGCACCAACCGACATGGCACCGAGATCATGGTACTCGTAGCGACCGTCCTCCTTCACCTTGGCCATGACCTGGGGGAGGGTGTCGGGATAATCCCCGAAACGTTCGGCGAAGAGACCGATGACGACACCGCCGATCAGGCATACTATCACCGGATAGAACTCCCCGAGGTAGATAGGCACCCTGTCCCACACCGCGGATATGCCCAGATTCATGATGAACAGGAGCAGCCAGATGAACGCACCCGCTATGGCACCGGTGACCAGCACGGCCATAAGGAATATCGCACGTTTGGATAGGGATGACTCTCCGTCCATCGATACGTGAGATGACTGACGGATAATAAGTATGATGATGTCGCCGTTCTTTCGACAAACCCTCGGACCCATACTACATCCAGATGGAATCGATGATGTCGGACCGACGTTCGGGGATGAAGTGGATGAGATCATCTGGAAGATCGTGGATGGATGCGATCCGAAGGCGATCGTCCTGTTCGGTTCGATGTCGAAGGTACATCGACAGAGGACAACGATATCAATCTGATGGTGGTCCTCGACACGGATCTGTCCTATTATGGGGAAACCTTGGCGGTGAGGTAGTCCATCGGGGTTACGTCCATTCCGATCGATGTTCTGGCATTCACACCGGAGGAGGTTGAGGAGGAGAGGAACAACAGGTTCTCCACCATCCACGAAGTGTTGAGAACGGGAAAGGTTGTGTATGGTACCGTCTGAGACCGTAGATCCTTTAACAGCAGGAGACCGAGTCGTTCCGGAACCACCCACGATCATCTATCCCGATTCTCCGGGATCATAGACTGCTCATGAGGACTTCAGTCCGGTCGGATCGTACACATACAGTTGCCTGTGTCCATCCTTGCCGGATTCCCTCACCATGCCCAACTCCATGAGTTTGACAAGGTCCCTTCTGACCGTTGATACCGTGGTCTGATACTTGACCGACAGCTCATATTGGGAAACTGGCTCCCCGTTGCGTATCATATCCTTGAGGATCTGCGACTGCCTGCAGTTCAACCCGTACCTCTCCAAGTCCTTCAGGGCATTCTCCTGTTCCTCCATCTTCCTCTTGAGATATGTGTCGAATACGTCTATCGCCTCCAGGATCATCTCGAGATTGTATCTGATGAAGTAGGTCATGTCTCCATCGTCGGTCTCGGACAGGAGATAGGCCATATCATACCCCCCACGGTGTTTCTTGATGACCTTGGATATGGAGAGGTATTCCACCATCTGATAGCCGTTCTTCAGACAGTACCAATAGAACAATGATCTGGAAACCCTTCCGTTACCGTCCAGGAATGGATGGATGTACGCCAACAGGTAATGGATGATTATCCCCTTTATGATGGGATGAACGAATTCGGTTCCATCATTCACATAATCGCAGAGACTGTCCACCATATCGGGGATCAGCTCATGGTTGACGGGGACATGGTACGTGATATCCTCATAGACGTCTCTGACCGCGATCGAATCATCCTCCCTGAACCTGCCCAAGGTGTCCGGATCATCCATGAGTCCGTCGGTGATGGTCCGATGTATCTCCCTGATCAATTCCGGAGTCAGAGGTTCGTCCGAACGCTCCTTTATCAACTGCATGGCACGATAGTTGTTGACTATCATCCTCTCGGAATCGTCCTTGGGCTGAAGGTTGGAACGGAGGAGTCTCTTGGCCAATCTAGTCGTTGTGGAGGCCCCCTCCAACTGACTGGAGGCGATGGACTCCTCCATCATGGAACTGACCGACAGGATGACCCGTCTCTTTTCATCGATCCCACCGAATATCATGAATCCCGAAGCGATCTTCGAATCGATCTCGTGGAGTGTCCTCTGGATGTAATCGTCCGACGCGGTGTACGATATCCTGAGATCCCCGATCCGGACATGACGGGATGACAGGATCCTCATGACCTTCATAAGTCTCCAAACTTCCATCCTGTTGGATTCCCCGAACTCCCTGTACTTCAGATCGTTCCAATGGAGATACCTCTCATTGTACTCCTTTGCGAATCTGATCACATCCTCGGATGTTGACAATGGTCCGGAATTGATGACGGTGCCGATATCCGGACACTTCTCGGGGATCTTCATGATGAAGCGTATGATTTCGGATATAATAACTCTTCATTTGAAGAGTTTTGAAGAGTTTTGAAGAGTTGTTCTTCATCTGGAAAAAAGGAACCCCCGGCCTCCCGGGGGAAAGTGATTATCAATCCTTCATCAGGGTGTAGAGGACGGCCTTCTGCGCGTGCAGCCTGTTCTCGGCCTGGTCGAAGATGACGCTCTGAGGACCATCGAGAACCTCTGCGGTGACCTCCTGTCCGCGATGTGCGGGAAGGCAGTGCATCACGATGCAGGAGGGCTTGGCGATGGACAGGAGCTCGTCGTTGATCTGGTAGGCCTGGAACATCTTGACGGCATCATCGACGGATGTGGAGTCTCCCATGGAGATCCAGGTGTCGGTGTACAGGACATCCGCATCGATGCAAGCCTCCTTGGGCTCGTGGGATGCGATGATCTTGGATCCGTTCTCCTCGGCGATCTTGGTGGCCTTCCACATGATCTCCGCGTTGGGCATCCTGACGGCGGGGCAGCATGCGACCATGTCGATTCCCATGATGGCGCAGGCGTACAGCAGGGAGTTGCACACGTTGTTACCGTCTCCGAGGTACACGAGCTTCTTTCCGCAGAACCCTCCGAGCTTCTCCTTGATGGTAACCATGTCGGCCAGTGCCTGACAGGGGTGCTCCAGGTTGTCGAGTCCGCTGATCACGGGAACCGTCGCATACTCCCCGAACTTGTCCATCATCTTGTAGTCGAAGGCCCTGTACATGATGCCGTGGACGAAGCGGCTCATGACACGTGCGGTGTCCTCGACGGTCTCGCTGTGGACTCCCATCTGCATCTTGGACTCATCGATGTAGAGTGCGTGTCCTCCGAGCTCGGTGATAGCGACGTCGAAAGAGATCCTGGTCCTCGTGCTGGGCTTCTCGAAGATCATCGCCAGGGTCTTCCCCTTCAACGGGTCCCCGTGGTGTCCGCGCTCGGCCTTCAGCTTGATGGCGAGGTCTACCATCTCGGCCCACTTGTCCTGCATGTCGATTACTGAGATCAGGTCTCTCTTTGCCATGGATGACCATCCCCTGAAGTCGTTATAACGCTATTGTTTGGGAATGGACAGAAAGAAAAGCGGTTGTCCGCCAATGGACGGATTGGACGATTGGGTACATCATGGAGTCCGAAGTGACCTGCCGGAGGAGCGGGCCCAATCGGACAGCTGTCTGCGGTACAAATAGAGCCCCAGCAGACCCGCGGCTGTCTCGGCAACGGGGAAGGCGATCCAGACATAGTCCAACCCTACGAAGGAGAATCCCCAAAACACCGGAACCATGACGAAGATCTGCCTTGTCAGGGATAGGAGGACACTGGCCTTCCCTCCTCCGATGGCCTGGAAGAACACCGGGAAGAACAGGGAAAGGGCTGCGGAGAAGAAACTCAGACCTATCCATCTGAATGCGGGGATCCCGATCTCCACCACCTTGTCAGTGCCCGAGAACAGGTGTATCAGCTGCTCCGGGAAGAAGATGAAGCAGACGAAACCGATCACCATGAACCCGATGCATATCTTCAGGCAGTCGTCAGTGAGCTCCCTGCACCTTCCGTACTCCTTCCTGGCGAAGTTGTAGCTCAGGACCGGGACGACGCATGTGCTCAATGCCATCAGCGGGATGAAGAAGAACGTCTGGAGCTTGTAATAGAGTCCGAGGACGGTGACGGCCTCGTCACAGAACCCTCCGAGTATCGCGTTCAATATCACTATGTACACGGTGTAAAGGGACTGCATCACTATGGACGGATATCCGAGACGGTAGATCGGGCGGATGTAGGCGGACATGTCGTGGAGGGCCGGAGGCCTCCTGGATCCCCTGACACCCACTATGACGGCCACTGTGCACTGACCTATCACCGTCGCGATCGCGGTACCCTCCACACCCATCTCCGGGACCGGACCCAGACCGAATATCATGATGGCATCGAGGAGGATGTTCACCACGGCACCGACCAGTTGGGCGTACATGGGCAGGCGCATGTTCCCCTCGGCCTGGTGGACCTTGCTCCAGATGCTCTCCACGAAGAGACCTACGCTACCCGCACAGACTATGGTACCGTATGACACCGCATAGTCCACGGCCTGCTCCACGTTTGCGGATGTGCGCACGTACGGCTCCATCAACGGGATCATGATCATCGAGAACAGCATCCATGACAACAAGGCGAGGACGGTTCCAGTCCCGGCGGTGTTGTTGGCCTCCCTGTCCTTCCCCAGGGCGTACTGCCGCGCCATGAGTGTGTTCACACCCACCCCGGTACCGACGGCGAGAGCGGTCAGAACGAGTTGGACGGGGAATATAACCGACAGGGCGGTGAGTCCGTCCGGGGAGTAGTGACCGATGAACAGGCTGTCCACGATGTTGTACAGGGCCTGGACCAGCTGGGCCACCATCACGGGCGGTGCTATCGTCTTGAGGATGGAACCTATCGAATCTGTTCCGAAGAAACTGTTGTCATCCGAACGGCCCATCAGCAACCCTGCACTTTCGCAGGATGATCATGTATATACATCCGACGGGAGACGGGTGATGAACACAATATAGAAGCGGTACAACAAAAGAAACGTGG
>JBJEIK010000089.1:0-2562 GCA_051876975.1 Candidatus Methanomethylophilaceae archaeon | reverse complement strand
CGTGATATTGTTATCCAAGAACGATTGTTTCGATGAATGGATCATATGATAATATTATGTGTATTGTTTTACCATAATATTATACAAATGTCTAAAATAAAATCTATTAAATAGATATTTATCGTGTCATTTTTTGGTGATCATGGTTGTTTCATCACAACGACGATGCAGACGTCCTCGGAGAGGGTATCGTAGTCGGATTCAGGAAGGTGGCTCTGGATGCCTATGTCCTGGTGGACCTGGGAACCGGTGATTACATCCAGGCGACGA
Source organism: Candidatus Methanomethylophilaceae archaeon (assembly GCA_051876975.1). Lineage (GTDB taxonomy): Archaea > Thermoplasmatota > Thermoplasmata > Methanomassiliicoccales > Methanomethylophilaceae > Methanoprimaticola. The sequence goes on along the minus strand of JBJEIK010000089.1, from coordinate 2,292 downwards.
TGACGAGATCGCGTTTCGATTCGATGGGTCTTCGTAACGGGTCCCATGTCCACGCGGTCCGTGGAAAGGATGGGGTCCGTCTCTCAGCGTGTTGAGTTAACGGCGGGAATCCCAGAAATGGTTCATGGATCTCTTCCGGTCCATCCAGATTCCCGGGTTCATCGGAATTGTTTGATGAAAAAACAATGATATATTGAAATAGAAGGACAAACAGAGAGGTGAGTTCCAACTTAAAAGGTCGAATGGTCGTCAGTCTTAGTACCACATAGGGGGCAGCGATGCCCCGTCTCCTCTACACCTTTCTCCCCCCGATTTATTATTATTAGTTGTCAAAACCAATCTCCTTTTAATAGATTGGAAATGATTTGTTACATACATGCCCGCCGATAGGCAAGGAGGGCTGATGTCTGAGAACAACCCTATACTCCAAGACCTTAGAAGATCCGTTGAAACTTGGGATTACGACCTGATGGAGAGAAGTGTCAAAGAAGCTCTATCAAAGGGTATCAGTCCCGAAGTTATTGTGTCACAAGGGCTCGCCAAGGGAATGGAGATCATCAGCGACCAGTTTCACGAGGCGAAGATTTTCCTGCCTCAGGTGCTGGCCGCGTCGAAGACGATGGAGGGAGCGTTGGAGATACTTGAGCCGGAGATGGCCTGTAGCGACAACATCTACCGCGGAACCATCGTCATGGGGTCTGTTCAGGGAGATATTCACGAGATCGGTAAGAACGTATGCTGCGCGATGTTGCGCGGAGCAGGTTACAATGTGATCGACCTCGGACCGGATGTGTCTCCTGAAAGGTTTGTGGAGGCTGCGAAGGAGCACTCTGCTGATGTAGTGGGTGGATCGGCCCTGATGACCACCACCCTGGTCATGCAGAAGTACATCGTGAAGGCGTTGAAAGAGGAAGGATCGGCAGTGCTGATGATCTTCGGAGGCGCCCCTTGCAGTCGCGAATGGGTGGAGGAGATAGGCGGTGACGGATACTCGGCCTCAGGGTCGGAGATCGTTGCCTTGGTCAACCGTCTGTTGTCTGATGATGCTCGGGAGGTCTCTCCATGAACCGGGTACTATGTACTGAAGGGGATTCATATGAACAACAAGAAGATTTTGATGCTGGTAGCCCTCATCGTCGTTCTCGCCATCGCAGCCTTCCTGATGTATGGTGAGATGACCGGCGCTCTCACGCTGGAGGCCATGTTCCAGACGCCCATGAGCGGTGGAACGGGCCTCATGTACGAGGAGCTCCAGTTCGGTAAGAATTTGGATATTTGGTTCATGCTCATGCTCGTGGCCTTCCTGATGATATTCATCAAGAAGTTCGAGTGGGGCGTAGCACTCGCCGTCCTGCTCTCCGCTGCGGCGAGCTTCGTGGTGTACCTTGGAATACAGGACATCTATTTCGACGCGGTCTGGAACCAGGCCCTGCTCATCCGTGCCGTCATATGCGCGATCACGGTGGTCATCGCCATCGGTGTGTTCCTGGGAACATGCAAGATGTGGCAGTATCTCCTCGTGGGTGTCGCATTCGCATTCGTCTATTCGCTGGTGGAATACCTTCTCGCCAACCTCTCCATCTTCGGTGACTTCGCAACCGATCCCGGAGGGTCCATCCTGGTCCACATGTGCGCAGCATACTTCGGACTCGGGGTCGCCATGGGTATCCGTGACAAGAGGGCCTTCGATGAGCCCATGTACACCACCACCCACAGTGTGACCTTCGTGTGGCTCGCGAGCATGCTGCTCTGGATGCTGTGGCCCTCGTTCGTCACATCGCTTCTGGACATCGAGAACATCACATGGGCCACCATCACCTGTTACATGGCCGGTATCGGATCCATCCTCAGCACCTATGTGCTCTGCATGGCCGTCCAGGGAAGGGTCAACCCGTTGATCTACACCTACGCCATGCTGTGCGGACCCGTCGCCATCGGAGCACCTCTACTATCTGTCGGACCATGGGGTGCATTGGTGATCGGACTCATCGCGGGAGCCGTCTCCACACTGTGCTTCATCTACCTGCAGCCTTGGTTCTGCAAGAAGATCGGAGTCCTGGATGTCATGGGTGTTCACAACCTCCACGGAGTCGGTGGATGGATGGGAGCGATATTCGTCACCATCCTGGTGGGAAGCGTCGCGAGCCTTGCAATGGCCGCGGTCGTCTGCGTCCTCACAATCGTCACCGGAATCGTGGTCGGAGTCATCGTCAGGTTCACACGTGGTGACATGGAGAAGATCTGCGACGACGAACCTGATTTCATCAGGAACGACGAACCTGTGGCCTGATA
>JBJEIK010000088.1:0-2569 GCA_051876975.1 Candidatus Methanomethylophilaceae archaeon | reverse complement strand
TATTGGACCCCGATATCCTCTACTTCATCATTTTGACCACGCTCATCCTGGTGAGCGGTACAGTCACTTTCATACAGGAGACCCGCAGTTCCCGGGCCGCCGCCAAACTCGTCAGCATGGTCACGACCATAATCACGGTCCGTCGTGAGGATACCGAGACCGAGATCGACTCCAAGGAGCTGGTCGTGGGTGACATCATCATCCTGGATACGGGTGACATGGTCCCCGCCGATGTCAGGATCATCAGCTCCAACCATCTCCAGGTCGACCAGTCCGCCCTTACCGGTGAGTCCGGGGCGGTGACGAAGTACGCCGATGTGGACCCCTGCGAGGGCAACATCCTCGGATGCAACAACCTGGCCTTCATGGGCACCAACGTCATCGGCGGTTCCGCCGAGGCGGTCGTGGTCGCCGTGGGGGATGACACCATCTTCGGCTCCATGGCCGAGAAGCTCACCCGCAAGAAGGCCCCCACCACCTACGACAAGGGGAGCAAGGCCATCGCCAACGTCCTCCTGAAGATCATGTACCTGATGGTACCCCCGGTGTTCATCATCATGATCGTGAAGGACTACCTCACCACCGGTTCCTTCACCTTCGACGGATTCATCAGCGCAGTCAGTTTCTCACTCACCCTGGCGATCGGACTCATGCCCGAGATGCTGGCCACCATCGTCTCGGCCAACCTGGCCAAGGGTGCCATCGACATGTCGAAGAACAAGGTCATCGTCAAGGATGTCACCTCGATCCAGAACTTCGGTGCAATGGACGTCCTCTGTTCGGACAAGACCGGTACCCTGACGCAGAACCGCATCTCCGTCCACGACTGCAACGACATCTACGGCAACGCCAGCGGCTCCGTCGAGCTGATGTCGTGTCTGAACGCTCATCACCTCAAATCCGCGACCAACCAGATCGACTGGGCCCTCGACGAGTACGCCGACGAGAACGGACTCATCGAGACCCTGGACGGGTACGAGTACGTGGGTGACGTTCCCTTCGACTTCATCAGGAGGAGGGCCACCGTCATCGTCAGGAAGGACGAGGAGGTGGACATGATGGTCTCCAAGGGTGCCATGCCAGAGATCCTCTCGATCTCCACCAGCTATCTCGACGGAAACAGGGACATCCTGCCCCTGGACGACAAGATCGTCAACGAGATGCTCGGACTCGTGGAATGGTACAGCGGCAAGGGGATGCGTGTCCTGGGGGTCACACACAAGTACATCCCCCACGGGAAGACCGAGTTCTCGAACGAGGACGAGTGCGACATGATCATCGCCGGATTCATCGTCTTCAGCGACCCCGTCAAACCCACCGCCGGCAAGGCCATCAAGGACCTGAAGGAGTACGGTATCGAAGTCAAGGTCCTGACCGGTGACAACGAGTACGTCTCCAAGAACGTCTGCGAGCAGATCGGCATCCCCTCCGAGGAGTTCCTGGTCGGTACGCAGATCGACAACATGTCCGACGAGGAACTCAGGGAGCATGTGGAGGTCGCCAGCATCTTCGCCCGCCTGAGTCCCGACAACAAGTCCCGTGTGGTCCAGGCCCTGAAGGCCAACGGACACACCGTGGGACTCATGGGAGACGGTATCAACGATGTCATCGCCATGAAGAACGCCGATGTGAGCATCTCCGTGGACACCGGAACCGACATCGCCAAGGAGACCGCCAGCATGATCCTCCTGGAGAAGGACCTCGGTATCCTGAAGACCGGTGCCATCGAGGGAAGGAAGGTCTACGTCAACTCCATCAAGTACGTGAAGATGATCGGTTCGATCAACTTCGGATACATGTTCTCGCTGATCCTCGGTTCCCTGCTGTTCAACTTCGAACCCATGGGCGCCCTGATGATCCTGATCTTCAACCTCATCAACGACTTCGCCTGCATCTTCATCTGCTGGGACAAGGTCGACGACGAGTTCGTCCGCGAACCGCGGAAATGGGATGCACCGAACCTCACATCGGTAATGTACCGTTATGGTCCGATGTGCGTTGTCACGGACATAATGTCCTGGGCGTTCTTCATCTTCATCGTGCTGCCCACGGTGTCCGTCACAGTTGACGGCGGTACGATTGCGGAACTCATCGATTTCACCGGAGGGAACACATACGGCATCACCGAAGGTGTCACAACCGCATCGGCCCTGGTGCTGAGCGGTGCACCCCTGAGCGATGTGGAGGGACTCCTCCCCGTGGCGGTCCTGTTCCAGTCACTCTGGTGCATAGAGCAGTATTGGATGCAGGTCTGGGCCATACACATCGTCAGGACCAACAAGCTGCCCTTCTTCCAGGCATGGTCCTCCAAGATTCTGGTCGCGACCACCATCATCGCACTGGCCGTAGGTACCCTGCTGCCCTTCACCGGACCATTGTGGGAGGCAATCTCCGGATGCGATGCCCTGATCGGTGTTCCCGTTTGGGCGCTGATCTGGATGCCGTTCATCGCCTGTGTGTACTTCTTCGGAGCCCATGCGATCAAGAAGCACATGCTGAAGACACGCGGCTACTTCGCCTGTTGAGAACAGATCCGTGAAACAGCTTACGGCCCGGAGGGATCCGGGTC
>JBJEIK010000087.1:0-2569 GCA_051876975.1 Candidatus Methanomethylophilaceae archaeon | reverse complement strand
CCCATTATCCATAGTGAGTTCGGACACTCCCTTGGAACCATGTCCCCAAAGCTATTTTATATGAGCCGATAATCAGGTGGTTGTCTGGCTTGACCGGGGAGCTTGGCGTGCCCTATACCGTAAATCGTCAATATACGGGGTGACAGCAGGGGGCGGCTCCTCTGAACATTCAAGCCCATCGAGCGACTATGAGATCTTGTCCTGTAGAGTCGGTGTTTGCAAAGAAAACAGCCGGAGGGTTGTTGTTCATGCATCAATCGGGGAAACCGGGTCAGGTCCTGACGGGAGCAGCCTCACTCCGAACTACTGACGTTTACGGGGTGGCAGGGTTGAGAAGCGACGTGGCAAACTTGAACTGGGATGAGAGGTCCACCCCTGTGGCCAGGCGCTTTCTGTTAGATTGATTGGTGAGAACTTTGTAAAGGGATGGGACCCCAGATTCTGAGGATCCCAGAATGAATGGATCCGACGATCACCTGGTTCTGACACCTGTGATGATATCTTTCGAGAAATCGAACAGGACCGTCTCATCCTGGCGGTCAGTGAGTTTCAGGAGCTTCGTGTCATCGACCTTTCCGACAACTGCACCCTCGCATCCGACCTCGTTGAAGATCTCGATGATCCTCTGGGAGTTCTCGGGAGGACATGCGAACACGAATCCGCATCCCTGATAGGAAAGTGCCCATTTGATCTCGTCCACATCCTCAGGTCTCGGGATACGGGTGATGTCCACGACGGCACCTTTGTCGGATGATTCCAACATCATCCCGAGGGTTCCGATGTGTCCAGGATTGCTCATGTCCTTGCATGAATGGGCCAGATGTTCCTCCCCGACCCTGGCCACAGCCTCCATCTGCGCCTGGACGATCTCGTCGGATTTGTCCATGGTCGTGACGTAGGCGTATGGCAGCTCCTGCGGGTAGAATCCCTTCAGGTCCATGACGAAGACAACATCATCGCCGTCCTGTGCGGTGCTGCTCCTGAGCAGAGCATCCTTCCTCACATTGCCCACGATGGCCACGTCGATGGCGTTGTAATGGCAGTCGGGATGGGTGTGACCTCCCACGATGGGGACCCTGAACTTCCTGACACCCTCCTTCAGTCCGCGGAGGAGTTCGTCGGAGATGTTTCCGTCCATTATGGACATGACGTCAACCATCCCGAGGGCGCGTCCTCCCATGGCGGCTATGTCGTTCACATTGACAAGAACCGCGAAGTACCCTGCATAGAACGGGTTGATCGCGAGGAGCGATTCCATTATCCCGTCGGTGGCGAAGAGTATGTACTGGTCACCCACATCCAGGGCGGCCGCATCCTCTCCTTCCGCTGCCGCGACCTGGGGGAAGCCGGCTGTGGGCAGCAGGTCCACCACCTCATGGATCGCATTCTTCCTGGTCACTCCGGGAAAGTTCCTTATCGCATCTGCCAACGACTGCACCGACATGAGTCAACACCTGATTTGGATGATCGTTACCGCCATAGTCCGCTTCTGCGGAGATGCCATATGCACACGAAGCTCAGAACCATCATCGCCCCGAACAGGACCAGATAAGTGTATGGGTAGTTCATCCCCGGAAGGTCCACATTCATTCCATAGAAACTTGCGATCATGGTCGGAATCGAGATTATCAGTGTGATCGAGGTCAGGAACTTCATGGTGTTGGCCAGCGAGTTGTTCAGGTCGGCCTCCACCAACTGCCTTGTTCCCTTGATGATCTGACTGTACGTGTTCGTCATCTCCAGCGCCTGGCTGGTCTCGATGATGACATCGTCCATGAGGTCCCTGTCCTCGGTGGACGATATGAAGCGTGATTGTTTGCTGATCCTGTCTATGATGGAGGCGTTCACGCTGAGCGATGTCTTGAAGTAGACCAGGTTCGACTCCAACTCATGGAGCTCGAAGAGGTCGTCCCTTCTCGTCGCCTTGCGTATCGATTCCTCGATCGCCATGCGCTTGACCTCGATGTACTTGAGGTCCGCCTGGTAGTTGATGGCGATCCTGAACAGGATCTGGAGAACGAAGCGGGGACGGTTGGCCACGTTGACGATGTTCATGGTCTTGTTCTTCCCCGTGATCAGGTTGCTGAGTGCGAATAGCTCCTGCAGACACACGGTTATGATGGCGGTGTCTGTGACGGTGATCGAGATGGGATACGTGGTGAACTCCTCGCGTCCGTTCCTCCATTCCCTCGTAGGGGCGTCGACCAGAATCAGGGTGTATCTGGATGTGACCTCCGCCCTCGAACCCTCCTCATCATCCAGAGCGGCGGTCAGAGCCTCCCTGTCCAGGTTGAGCGACGTCTGCACATAGTCGATCTCCTCGATGGTGGGATTCACCAGGTTGATCCAGACGTCATCCTTGATGGCATCGGTCTTGTACGGCCTCCCATCCTTCATTTCGTAGATGTCGATTGTCATTGGATCATCCTCATAGCAGGAACGAGATAAACACCAGTGCGAACATGAACAATGTCACAGTTGACACGCTGTTCGATACGCTGTCGCTCATCTTCTTGCGCCTCTCCTCATCGGAGACGCCGCACTTCTCCAGTAACCAGTTGATTCCTCC
>JBJEIK010000086.1:0-2577 GCA_051876975.1 Candidatus Methanomethylophilaceae archaeon | reverse complement strand
ATCATCCCGGTCTGCCTCATCACGGATGCCATCGCCGAGGCCTCACCCGTATCCGACCTTCCGACGGACCCCATGATGATAGATGTGTTCGGAGCGGAGAAGAACGAGAATCCGATTCCGATGACCACCATCGTGACGATTATCTGAACGAAGGACGTGTCGAGACCGTAGGTCATCATGGACAGCAATCCGGCGGCTATGATCAGCATACCGATTGTGGGAAGAAGGCGCTTGTCCGCCACCTTATCGGACAATCTTCCGAACAGAGGTGTGCCGAAGGCCTGGACCCCGGGCTGGACCAGCATCATTATCCCGGCCTCTGTAGCGGTCAATCCCCCGATGTGCTGTAAGTACAGGGCAAGGAAGAACGAGATCGAGTAGGATGCGGCATAGCTGAGGAACGTGGCGATGCACGCTCCGGAGAACACCCTGTTCCTGAACAGGGATGTCTTCAGCAGCCTGTGGGGACATGAGGTCTGTGACCTTATGAAGAAGAACAGGAACACCAATCCCAGGACAGTGGCTGCGAAAGCCCATGTCTGTGGCATGTTGATCACTCCGCCCATCGTCAGGAATATCGCCAATGCGTACAGTGTTGTGCCCCTGATGTCGAAGCGTCCACCCTCATCTGGACGGATCTCGCCGTGGAACATGGACATCAGTCCGATGGAGACCAACGCCATCGGAAGCACCACGAAGAACACGTTGTGCCATCCCACGAGGTCGTTGAGCACACCTCCTATGGGAGGACCTGCTGCGAGTCCGATGTAGACGCACATCGTCTGTATGCCTATGGCACCTCCCCTGTTCTGCGGAGGATACACATCCACGACCATGGACATGCTCGTGCATGTGACCGCGGCCGAACCGGCACCCATCAGCACCCTGCACATGATCAGGAACCAGAAGCTGGGGGAGAGGATCGCCAGAGCACAGGCGATGAGGATCACCATGAGACCGGCGATGTACGTCCTCCTCTTGCCGAATATGTCCCCGACCTTGGCCAGGGGGACCATGAATATCACCGATGACAGGAGGAATGCGGTGTTCACATAGGCGAGATCGTGGGAACCGACGGAGAACTCCTCCCCGATGCTCACCAGGGAGAGGTTCATCATCGTGCTCAGGAGAGGTGTGATGAACGCGGATATGCTGCATGCCAGCAGGACTATGTGACGCTCCCTGTCGGTGTAGGCCATATCATGCAGCCTCCGTACGGTTGTGACCGTGGAGTCCGGTGCCTATCAGGAACGCAAGTCCGGCCACCAGTGCGACAATCCCCATGATCATGAACAGGTTGGGATAGTCGGATCCCGCCAATAGGAACAGGGGGACGCTCACGAGGGAGATGGAGAACTGCCCGAGGTTCAGGCATGTTGTGTATCCTCCCATGATCTTCCCGGATGTGGATGCGGTCGCCTGGGATGCGAGGGTGTTGGCCACCGCGGGGACGATCATCCCGATGGCGACTCCAGTCAGGACCATTACAACAACTGCCATGGCGACAGAGGAACTCACCTTCAGGAGCGAGAGACCGATCGCCATGACGACGAATCCTGCTCCGATCAGGTTGAAAGGACTGGTCATCTGAACGAACCTGCGGTACATCAGACTGACGACAGCGTTCGCGATACCATGTACTCCCAGGAACAGTCCGGTCACCGAGGACGATATCCCGATGCCCTCGAGATAATAGGGGACCTTGGTCGGGACCAGGAACGCCATCAGCATCAGCACGAATATGGTGATGTAGCACAGGATGATCACACCCCTGTTCACGGGATGCTGGGCCACGGCGCCCTCCACATATACCTGACGCTCTGGCTCCCTCATCGATAATATGCACAGCAGGAGGATCGGTATCCCGATGAGGTACACCAGGAAGGGTTCCCTCCAACTTATCTCGGCAAGGGAGCCACCGGTATACTCGAGGATCAGGACACCGACACCCATCGCGGCGGACTGGTAGCTCATGACCTTCGCACGGCTCATCCCTGTGTAGTATTCCGCGATCAGAGCCGTGACCGTGGCGGAGACCCCTCCGACACCGATACCCAGGATGAACCTGGCCACCAGGATCGTCATCAGATCGTCGAGGAAGTATCCCGCGACACCCGCCACCACGAAAATGATCAAAGACGATGACAGGACACGGACCTTCCCGAACCTGTCCGCCAGCGCACCTATGGCGAATCCCAACAGGGCTATGGCCAGCGAGGGCAGGGTGATTATCAGCGAGACCAGGAACTCGGAATCCGGGAACACCTCGTTTATCAGCGGAAGCGCAGGCGCCACCGCGGCACCTCCCATAAGCATGAGCATCGAGCACAGCAGGATGGAGAGCAGGGTGACTATGTTCGGAGTGAATCCCTTCCCGGTCATGGTGGACCGCTCGGTACTCCCCTATATATAACCCATGGAGTTACGCCGACTCCCCCATGGATGTGTCCGGGTTCGAAATCCTCACCGTTCCGTCGATTGCTTTATACGCATGCACGCATGCGAGGATGTGATGACAACTGACCCCAAGATACCCGAGATCGCCGAGAGGATACGCGCACTCCGCGAGATGTGCGA
>JBJEIK010000085.1:0-2602 GCA_051876975.1 Candidatus Methanomethylophilaceae archaeon | reverse complement strand
CCTCACGAGTTGCATCCTATCCGTCTGGCTGAGATCGAATGTCCTTTTCCTGTACGGGAACGTGATGTCGATACGATCTGCACATCCGATCCTGCCGAAGTTCTCGAGATACAGTTTCTCCGTGAGTCCTTCGCAGATGATGAACACCCTTCTGTGTGTCTCGGACTGTTTCTGGATCGCGCTCTTCTGTCTGCTCATCGGATCACACTCCCAGTCTTCCTTTGCTGCAGTTGGGTATTCCGGGCAGTACACGGTCCTCAAGGTACAGTCTTTCCAGACGTCTGTTGCTGTTCAGTCCGGTGATGGTGTCCAAAGCCTCCAGATGGGAGCATCCGTCCTTTTTCTGAACGAACCATACTTCGTCTCTGCGGAATATGTCCGTGGTGAGGATTTCCGTCTCATGTGTGGTGAATATCAGTTGTTTGGATGGTGACCTATCATCGAGATATGTATCGATAATACGGCGGGTCAGGGTCGGGTGCAGGTGTTGTTCGATCTCGTCGACCACGAACGTGATGTCCTCATCCGTGTGTATCAGCATGGATGCCATTTCTATGACCCTGAGGGTACCATCCGATTCGGAACAGGTCCGTCCATCCCTTCCGTTGGAATGGGTCGAGGTCAATCTCTCCACCCTCACCTTTCCGGATCTGAACGTGAATCTCAGTATCCCAACCTTCGTCTTGGTGATGTATGATGATTGGCTGTTGGGCCTCCTGCTTTCGGACATTCTGCCTTGGATCTGCAATTGATCATTGAGGGAGACAGAATCCATGATTCTTCCCGATTCTGCGGAGGATACCTTCCGCCATTCCAGGCCCTCGATCCCGAGATCTATTTTTCCTAGGATCCCTGATAGGATCGGTATCGAATCATCGGAATCCGGTATGTAGATGTCATCCATATCCATTATACACAGGCATGAATCGAACCATCTCCTCACATTGTCCAGGTGCATCTCCGCATCATCGGACAGATACTCGTATAAGGATGGAGGGCACGTGTCGTTCAACGTGGAGGGCATCTCGTTCAGGGAGAGCTCCAGTTGCAGGTCCCTTCCGTTTTTCTCCAGCTTCTCCCTGTATTCCATCCTCAGATGGTTGTTCCTATCCATGCAGCTTCTATGATTGATAGGAGGGTCCAGATCAATGGTTCCCGAATCGATCCCATCTTCAGGGTTGGACTTCTTCACGGATGGCAATCCGTTGAACCTGACGAGTTTGGTTGTCAGATTCTCCCTTTCGTAGAGAAGTCTGGAAATGCCTTTCAGTCCTGTCTGAGCAGGCCTTCTGTCGGGTCTTATGAGGACCGGGACGGTTGTTACGTTTCCGTTTTTGTCAGATTCGTATCTAAGATCCACGTACGATAGTTTTTCCGACCTGACCGGGAACATATAGAGCCTGTTCCACTGGCCTTTGTTTATCATGATCTCCGAGGACACCGTCAGTTCGTAACTGTAGAGGTAATGTCCTATCGTGAACTCTATACAGAACCTTGTATCCGTGTTCTCTGAATCCCAATGGTTGATCGGTTTCCTGCTATGGAGGAACGGATTCGTCAGTATGTCCTTCAGAGTCCTCAGGCCGTCCACCAGGTTGCTCTTTCCTGCGGCTACGTTCCCATACACGGCCCCTATTGTCAGGCAGTCATCTTTGATATGGTTCGATTTGCTCCTGCTCTTGCCGGGCATCATCTCGATGGTGGTTTCGACACCGAATGATTTGAAATTCTCCAATGAGAAACTGACCAGCATCCTATCACTCCGCAGAGATGCTGTATATGATGGGGATGGCGGCGTAGCGTCCATCCATATACGCTCTGTGACGGTCTTTGAACCGGCGGTCCATCGATTCCAGGGTGTATAGTCTGGAACCTTCGTTCTTTCTGTTGTCGATGTTGATGAACGATATGCACGAATCATCGATCGTCGGATTCTTCAGCAGGTATGCCTTGTGGGTCGTGGCGATCATCTGTCCCTTTTTAGGACTTGATCTGACGAACATTTCGATCAAAGCCTCGATTACCAGGGAATGTATGCTGCACTCAACATCATCCATCACCACCAATCCGTCGGACAGTTCACTCCGTTTGAGCATGAGCATGAGGATCATGATCTGAATCATCCTCATGGTTCCCGATGATTCATCGTCTATGGATGAAACATATCCTTTCTCATGGACCATCCCTATGTTGCGGTATTCGTTTACCCCGTTTCTGCGGATTATATGGATCAGCCAACCACGTTTCGATCTGTTTCCTGCAACGATCGCCATGTATTCGCCGTCGGCTTCGATGATTCCTCTGTTGGGAATCCTCCTGATGAGATTCTTGGGTACGTCCGTGTTGATGAACGGTTCCTCGATCACATCTATTATCCCCGCGTCCATCTCCATCAATAAGGAGGACAGATGTTGTGTCGCATCCTTCGGAATCGGGAGTATCTCGTCCCTCATGCCGTTGTCCTCGATGAATACAGAGTGCTGCAGCCATCTCCTGACGCATGCCATGTGCACGTTGTCCGTGGATGAGTTCATCTCGGTCCTGCAAAGACATTCCCTTTTGTTGCTCCTCTTTTCGGTCCTTTCCCGTTCGTATTCGTAGA
>JBJEIK010000084.1:0-2606 GCA_051876975.1 Candidatus Methanomethylophilaceae archaeon | reverse complement strand
AACTCCCTGTTGCCGTGTATGTACTCCCTGAACTCGTCGATCCATTGGTCCCCGTGGGTATAGGCCGCGACAGCGACGTCGACGGCGAACACATTGGGATCCGAGTTCCAATCCACGGCGACACCCGTCGCCACCCTGTCCCTCAGATGGTCGTTGGGGATACAGACGGCAGCTGTCTTGAGTCCGGCCATGTTGAACGCCTTGGTGGGAGAGATGCACATGATGCAGTTCTCCCTGGCATGTTCGGACACCGAGGCGAACGGGATGTATTCGATGCCGGGATCGGTGTGCTCGCAGTGGATCTCGTCCGCGATGACGACGGCACCGTTCTCCCAGGCAATCTCGGCGATGAGACGGAGGGTATCGGCATCCCAGACCTTCCCGACGGGGTTGTGGGGATTGCACAGGATCAGCATGGTCGAACGGGGGTCCTCGAGCTTCTTCCTCAGATCGTCCAGGTTCAGGGCGTACTCCCCGTATGCGTAGTCCAACCTGGATTCGAAGGGGACGCGTCCGTTCTCGCGGATCGTCCTGAAGAAGGAGTTGTACACGGGACTCATGACGACGACCTTGTCTCCGGGTGCAGTCAGAACCTTCATGGCACTGGCAATGGCGGGAACGACACCGTTGGCGAAGAACAGCCATTCCTTCCTCATCGTGAATCCGTGGCGGCGTTCCCACCAGCCCACATATGCATCGAACCATCTGTCGGGGATCATGGGGTATCCGAAGACCCCCAGGTCCACCTTCCTCTGGATGGCCTCGATGATGAACGGAGCGACCTGGAAATCCATGTCTGCTATCCACATCGGGAGCACATCCGGGTTGCAGTCATCCCATTTCTCTGAATCAGTTCCCCTGCGCGGCGTGACCTTGTCGAAATCGTACATGCTACCTGCCACCGGAGGAGCCGGCATGTCCGGCGGCGACCTCCGTAGCGTCCTTCCTGACGTTGTGACCGGTCGATTTCCGAGTCTCTATTTAACCTAATTGTCTATATGTTATACAATCAGGATAATAATAGTGGTGTTATCGCAATGCGGTATTAATTGTACAAAAAGGAAAAGAAAAGACGGGTGAATCCGGAATGATACGACCGATATGCCTATCTCCGGGGACCATATCAGGCGATCATGGAACGCAGGGACATCCTATCGGCCGGAATAATCGGATTCGGAGCCCTGCTTCTCCTGTTTCTGATATCACCCGTCATCAATCCGAGCGGTTCCTTTCTGGGATTGGACGGATCCCCTGCGGTGATGGACCACGGATGGACGGGCATCACCGGCTTTGGCTACATGCTGGGTGACATCCTGTGCCATCAGGAGGCCTCAAGATGCTTCATCATCAACGGGAACCAGGTGCCCATATGCATCAGGGACCTCGGACTTCTGATCGGACTCGTCGCCGGACTGGTCATCTGCCGTCTGATGGAGGATAGACTTTCCGAGAAGGGCGTCCCATCGGTGGGACTGATCCTGGTTGCCATCACCGGGATCGAGTGGCTGGCGGAGTCGTTCACGGGTGATATGCCGATGCCGAGATTCCTTTCCGGGATAGCCGCAGGGATCGGTGCGGCACTGATCCTCGGATGGCTGCTTTACAGAGAGAAATGAGAGACGGGCAGACAAGGTGTGTCTGACGTGGGCCTGTCCGAATTCAAGTTGAAGGAGCACCGTCGTCTCCGTGCGTTATAGGAACAGGACTTACTCACTACCCGCCGGAGGGAGCGATTCTATCCTCCTATATGAATATGAGCCAGACTCCGTCGGGCTTTATAAAATAAAGATGAGGGGAGGTGATCCCCTCGGTTCGGATCGCGATCACTCACACTTGGTCCATCCGCAGGACTTGCAGATGTTGCATCCGCCCTGGAACTCGAGCTCCGCTCCGCACTTGGGGCAGGGGTTGAGGACCTCCCTGGGCTTCTTCTCGGCTGCGGCCTCGGCCTCGTCGGCGGAGAGTCCCTTAATCTGGGACTGCATCTCGTTGTACATGTCCCTTAGGGCCCATCCGACTGCCATGGGACAGCAGGATCCTATGCTTGTGTCCCTCTTGGTGTGGGTCCTGACAACATAGGACGGACAGGATCCACAGGACTTGAGCTGATCGACGATGGCCTCGATTCCGCATCCGGACCTGGCGGCCAGGGAGATCATCCTGGAGAGACCGACCATGAAGTTGTTGCACCCTCCGGTGGATCCCTTGTTGAGATAGGCCTCGACGAGCTCCCCTGTGTTGGGGTTGAAGAATGCGGTGCAGTGCAGGCTTCCGCATCCGGTCATGAGCTTCCTCTTCTTTCCGACGACGTTGTCATCGACCTTCTCGACGACGCCCCTCTTGTCCTCGTGCATGAGCTCCTCCTTGACGGATTCCTCCTTTGCAGGCTCGTCCTTCTTGTCCTTCTCCTTAGTGGAGAGGATGCCGAGACGCTTGCATCCGTCGCGGAACACTGTCACACCCTTGCATCCGGACTGCCATGCGTACATGTAGATGTCGTAGACGTTGGCCTCGGGGAAGTCCTCGGGCAGGTTGACGGTGGAGGAGATGGATGCATCGATGTGCCTCTGCCAGGTGGCCTGCATGTCGATCCTCTGCCTGAAGTC
>JBJEIK010000083.1:0-2618 GCA_051876975.1 Candidatus Methanomethylophilaceae archaeon | reverse complement strand
GCATGAAGAGCCCCATGAGGAGGGTGCATACGAACAGCACAGCCAAGGGGGCGTGTCTGGAGAAGCAGGCGTGCTTCTCGATCTCCCTCCCGGCATCGCCGGTGAGCATGGGGAATATGTGCTTGACGAATCCGGCGAAGACTATCGCCAGGAGTGCGATGGACAGGACGGTGACCCACAGCATCCCCGATTCCAACGATGCCGAGAGCAGGGTGAGCTCACCGATGAAGACGGCGAACGGAGGCACTCCTATGATGGCGAGTGTTCCTGCGGCCATCATGAATCCCGTGAAGGGCATGCTCCTCCCAACTCCCCTGATTATGTCCATGTTGCGGGTTCCGTAGGATTGGATTATGTTCCCCGCGGAGAAGAACAGGATGGGCTTTGTTATCGAGTGTGCGACCATCTGTATGATGGCACCAGCTATTGCGATGGGTGTCCCGATACCGAATCCGATGGCGATCAGACCCATGTTCTCTATCGAGGAGTATGCGAGCATCCTCTTCAGGTCCCTGGCGGAGACGATGAAGAATGCCGCCGCTCCGAGGGACAGAAGTCCGAAGACCAGCATGATGGTGGATGCGAATCCGGGGTTCACAATCTCGGAGACGGAGTAGAACCTGAGTATGCCGTACATGGCGCAGTTCAGGAGCACCGCGGAGAGCAGTCCGCTGACGGGGCTGGGGGCCTGGCTGTGGGCATCCGGGAGCCATGTGTGCATCGGAACGAATCCGACCTTGGTTCCGAATCCCACGATGATCAGGACCATTGCCATCTTCATCATGGTGGGGTCGAGTTCCGATGCCGCCGCCATGAGCGCGGGCCAGTCCAGTGACGATTCCGAATCTATTACCCCGACGGTGGATGCGTAGACCAGGGTGAATCCGGCCAAGGCGATGGTGATACCGACGGAGCACAGGATGATGTACTTCCATGCGGCCTCGGTGGACTCCTCGCTGGAGTAGAATCCCACCAGGAAGGTGGAGACCAGTGTGGTGGCACCCACTCCGAGCCACACGATGGCCATGGAACGTACGGAGAAGGTCAGCATCATCACGGAGATGAACACCACGAGCAGGCAGTAGTACTGTCCCTGCTCCTTGCCGTTCACCTTGCCCTCCTCGTGCTCCAGACCGATGTAGGCCCTGGAGTAGACGGAGGCCATCAGACCCACGAATCCAACCAGGAGCATGAACACGGCGGACATGGCGTCCATGTAGAACACGCCGTCGTCCACGGTCTCGCCGTTCAGGACGGGGATGCAGACGTTGAGGGCCAGCACCAGGATGGCGAGGCAGCATATCGGCTGTAGGACGGTTATCAGTCTCCTGTTGCGGAGTGCGATGCACGCGACGGCCGATGCGACCATCGCCAGAAGCATGAGCATTATGGAGAGTGTCATTCCCTCAGCCTCCTGAGGAAGGATGTGTCGACGGAGTTGAACGACCTGTTGATCCTGTAGGCGAAGATACCGATGATGATCACCGCCACCATCACATCGAAGAACGCTCCGATCTCGACGATCAGGGGCATTCCGTGCGAGAGTGCTATCGCACCGAGGAACAGTCCGTTCTCCATCATCAGGAGACCCACGGTCTCGGTGATGGCCTTCCTCCTGGTGCTCATCATGAGCAGTCCGATGAGGATGATGGACACGGAGAGTGCGAGACAGTTCCTCTCGACGGTCTCGATGGATGAGAGCAGGGGTTCGGTGATGTAGTAGGACAGGATGATCATCAGTCCGGATGCCAGCAGGGATCCGGGTATACCGATGCTCAGCTCCACCTCCTTGTCCACGTTGATCCTGCTCATGATGTATGTGAGCATCTTGGGCATCACGATCACCTTGAGCGCTATGGTCAGGGCGCACATGATGTAGATGTGGTTGTTCCCGGAGGAGTATGCGACCACGAACGCCAGTGCCGCCAGGAAGACGGACTGGAGCGAGAAGAGGCTGACCAGGGACCTCATGCGGGTGGTGGCTATGGCCATCACGGAGGTCAGCAGCATCATGACCGCGCATATGTCTATCATGTTGGCTATCAGGGTTGCTTCCATTTTCTCAGCCTCACAGGATGTACAGCGATATCATCGCCAGGAGCGACAGCGTGAAGGATGCCGTCAGCAGGTTGGGCGTCTTGAAGAGCCTGGTCTTGCACAGTGCCGATTCAACGAGGGAGAGCACGAATGCCACCAGCACCATCTTCACCGTCATCACTATGACGGATACCGCAAGGGAGGAGACGGTGATGTCCGATGCTATCCCCCAGGGGAAGAACAGGGACCCCACCATGGCCATGAAGATGGTCAGCCTCATCATCGAGGAGAGCTCCATCATTGCCAATCCGCGTCCGGAGTACTCCAGCATCATGGCCTCGTGGACCATGGTGAGCTCCAGATGGGTGGTGGGGTTGTCGAACGGGATCCTGGCGTTCTCGGCCAGGAGTGTGATCATGAATGATGCCCCGGCGAGGATCAATGCCGGGACCAGTGCGGCGAGTCCCATGTCCGCGATGCTTGCCGAGATCCCGCCCACGTCGGTTCCCGCACCGGATATGACGGCGAGGGTGGCGATCGCCAGGAGCAGGGCCGGCTCTATGAGCACGGACATCATCATC
>JBJEIK010000082.1:0-2624 GCA_051876975.1 Candidatus Methanomethylophilaceae archaeon | reverse complement strand
GTGTGATGTTCCCTATCCCCCTTTCGGAAGCGGATACCATCAGACGGTCCAGCATCCTCGGGGACGTGTCCATGCATGTCAACCTCTTGACGCATGGAGCGACCAGAAGGGAATACGTCCCGGGTCCGGAACCCAGTTCGAGCACGGTGGAATCCTCAGTGAGGTATCCCTCATCCAAGAGGATGCGGACCACCCTCTGCGGGATGTCACCCTGCTGCATCGACGTGTACACATCCGCATAGTCGTCCCAGAAGCGGAGGGTGTCCCCGTGGCCCATCTTCTCACCCTCGAAAGGATGTACGTTGCTCATCTCAACCCCTCCACATCATGGGAATGGGTCGAACCGTCGTGGGTGTGGTGATAGTGGGCAAGCTCCCTGGGGAACGTGTGCGGGATGACGAAGGGTTTCCCCTTATGGTTGATCACATCGGATTCGATTCCATACACATCACGGACAAGATCCTCGGTGATGATCTCCGGACCACCGTATGCGAACACCCCTCCGCCCTTGATGAACAGGAACTTATCGGAGTAGTGTACAGCCAGGTTGATGTCGTGCATTGTCATGATGGTGCACATGCCCCTGGATGAGACGGCATCGAGGATCGCATGCATGGTGATGTGCTGGTTGGCGATGTCCAGGTTGTTGGTGGGTTCGTCGAGGATGAGGATCTCCGGTTCCTGCACCATGGCCCTGGCAATCTGAACCTTCTGATACTCCCCTCCGCTGATCTCATCCGCATAGCGCATCGAAAGGTCCGAAAGACCCAACGCCTCGAGGACATCAGCGGTTATCTCCAGGTCCCTCTTGGTGACACCCCAGTCCATGTACGGCCTTCTGCCAATGAGTGCGGTGTCGAAGACGGTGGTACGGACGGGTTTGGAGCTCTGCGGAACGTATCCGATATGCTTCGCGAGGTCCCTGCCGGACAGTGTGAGTATGTCGGTCCCATCGACCTCGATCCTCCCGGACTGGGGGCGGTGGAGGTTGCAGAGACATCTCAGTAAAGTGGTCTTCCCGACACCATTGGGCCCCAGGATGGAGACGATACCGTTGTCCTCCACATCGAACGAGATCCCGTCCAGGACCTTCCTTCCCCCATAGGAGAAATCCAGATCACGGACACTCAACTTCATGCGGGTGACCCCCTGCGGCGGTATCCGCGGATGAGGAGATAAAGGAACAAAGGACCTCCGAGGAACGATGTTATGATTCCCACGGGCAGGACGAATGGCAGAAGGGTCTGACCGACACAATCCGAAATCAGCAGGACTATTGCTCCGACCAACATCGAACCCGGAAGCACGAACCTGTGATCGTTGCCGAGGGCCAGACGCACCATGTGCGGCCCGAGAAGACCGACGAACGCTATCACTCCCATGAACGATACGACGACCGATGTCATCAGGGCAGACAGGAGAAGTGTCCCGAGACGGAGTGCCTCCACGTTCACACCCAAGGACTGGGCGACGTCGGCACCGTTGTCCAAGGCGTTGAAGTCCCATCTCCTCCAGAGGAAGAACAACGATATGGCGATGACGACGACGGCGATCAATGCAAGTTCGCTCCATCCGGCCTTTCCCAAAGAACCGAACTGCCAGAAGACGATGAGGGAAAGCGCAGTATCGTTGAAGATGTACTGCATCGCACTGATCCCTGCGGAGAAGATCGAACTGATGGCAACTCCCGCGAGAACCATCGTCTCTACTGTGACGGATGTGAACTTCACAAGTGCGATGATGATGCCTGTGGCGATCATCGACCACAGGAACGCACAGATGGTGATGAAGTAGGGATTTGTGAAACTGATGGATGCGGCACTCTGCCCGACGACGGCACCACCGCCCAGGACGATACCGACAGATGCACCGAATGCGGCGGCATTGGACAGACCGAGGGTGTACGGTGAACCGAGGGGGTTCCTGAGGACACACTGCATCACGGTACCGGCGATACCGAGTCCGAAACCGGCGAGTATACCGCAGGCGATCCTCGGGAGATAGAGATTCCAAACCAGGATGACATCCGCGACATCGTTGGCCGGATTGTCCTTGTCGAAGATTATGCGGATGAGCTCCGAGAATGTGATGGAACCCAGGTCAAGTTGAAGGGTGGTAAGGGCCGTCGCCACCATGACGACGGCCAGGAATATCATGGCAAAGACCCGTTTACGGGAATGCTCGCGATATCCCTGTGTTGATTCGGATGAACCCATGGGATCAGCTCAAAGATACACGATACCTTCAGAACTGACCGAAATGGCACCATGAATCGGATTGTGACGTCTTCCGTCATAGAGCCCGTTCATATCATCATAGACAGAGGTTCCGGATGGAGGGACGGGGACACCACTGGCAACTTCGCTGCGAATAGAGTCCGATGACCCGAGGAATCCCTTGTACACCGCATCGATCTTCTGCTCCAGCTCCGAATCGGATAGGAGTCCGTAGGCATCGTGGAGGATCTGATATGCACCGACGAGGACGTTCTCGTAGTTCATTCCGGTCCATATGTAGGGGCATGCCACATATGCCTCATGACCCGAGAACAACTCCATGATTCCGTAATCCGTATTTGTCGTGCATGTGTAGATTCCGGTGGCATCGAGGAACAGAATGGTGTC
>JBJEIK010000081.1:0-2659 GCA_051876975.1 Candidatus Methanomethylophilaceae archaeon | reverse complement strand
TTCAAAGCCCAAAAAGCCGAAGACCAGAACGACTGGAACGACTGACGAGAACGGGGATGTGGTCAATACACCCAATAACGATGGAACGATCAGGATAGACAACATCGGAAAGACATACACCCGCAATGAGAAATCCACAGAAGCCATCCACAACATCAACTTGGAAATCAAGAAGGGAGAACTGGTTTCCTTCATCGGACCTTCCGGATGCAGAAAGACAACCCTCCTCAAGATGATCGCAGGACTGCTTGAGCCGTCGACCGGTGCTGTGTACATTGGTGACAAGGAATGTACCGACCCCGGAGCGGACAGAGGTTTCGTCTTCCAGGACTTCGCCCTCCTCCCCTGGAGAAGCGTGAGGAAGAATGTGGAACTCGGTCTGGAAATAGCCCATGTCCCCAAAGAGGAACGCAAGGTCCGTGTGGAGGAGTACCTGAAGATCGTCGGACTCGAGAAGTTCGCGGATTCGAGGATATACGAACTATCCGGTGGAATGAAACAGAGAGTCGGTATCGCAAGGGCACTGGTGGTGAAACCCGATGTCATCCTCATGGACGAACCGTTCGGTGCGTTGGATGCCCAGACCAGGAACATCATGCAGGCCGAACTGATCGACATCCTGAAGAACACCAATCAGACCATCATCTTCATCACACACTCGGTGGACGAGGCGGTGTACCTATCAGACAGGATCGTCGTTCTGACAAAGCGTCCCACCACCGTCAACGAGGTCATCGATGTTCCCTGGGACAGGCCGCGTGACAGAGCCTCGCCGGAGTTCAATGAACTGAAGAAGAGGATCATCACGTATCTAGAACACGAGAACGTCATGGAATGAACATAAACACGGGAGAGATCCCGTAACTTCCCTTTCCTTTCTCTTCCATTTTCCCCATGATCTACTGTGATGGAGAGGTCAGCACCTTCCACTCATGGCCTGGAATACGATAGTTTCTCCGGCTCCAATTTGTATCTTTTTCATATATGAAAATTAGGTAAAATGATAATCATATTTATCCATTGAAGCCAACTATAATCGATAATCGATAACATAGATAATTAGAATTATTCAAATTTGACTAAAACTGTCGATGATTGTTAAATATATAGAGAAATTACCCTATTTCCATAGTGTAGAATCACTATAACCAACACAAGGTGAATTCAAATGCAGAGAATCAAAGTCATCGCGGTCGCGGTTGTCGTTGTTCTCGTCGTTGCTGCCGCAGGAGTCCTCATCCTCAACAAGAGCGGATCCTCCGATGCAAGGAACGAGGAGATCAACCTCATCGCCGGTCTCGAGGGAGTCGGTTCAGGTCTGTATTACGACCCTGCCAAACTCGACCCCACAACCCTCTTCGAGTACAATGCAGACGGAACCCTGAAGACCAGGGCAGACGCCAACGGAGACCATGTCGCCATCCTCAACCCCGAGGGCTGGGAGGGACTTGTCTTCGGTGTCCCCACCGTCGGATCCATCCAGTACTACCAGCTGAAGACCATCGTCGAGGTATACCTCAAGGACACTGCCTACACCAACGGAAAGACAGTCAACCTCTCCTTCGTCCGTGCTGACAACAACGTCACCGCAGCCGCAGGAACCGTAGGATTCGTCGAGACCGGTGGATCTGCAAGTGCCATCAAGGGATACTTCGAGAACGGACTCATCGTCGGAATCACCTGGGAGCCCCAGTTCAGTATCCTGACCGTCGGTGACAGCGCGATCTACACCTACCTGGTCACCACAGATCTGCTCTTCCCCCACGTGACATGCTGTGTCCTCTACGGAAACGCATCGTTCATCGAGGAGAACCCCGAGACCTCCGAGAGGCTCGTCTGGGCAGTCCTGTACGCAACCAAGTGGGTCCACGCAGTCGCAGCCGACATCATCGAGAACGGATACGATGCAAACAACATCCAGCACGCGAAGCTCGTCGAGTACGCAATCAAGTACGCCGGAGGAGCAGCGAGCGGACTGGACACCGAGCGTGTCGTCAACGCACTCCACTACATCGAGTACTCCTGGGGAGACGGAGACACATACGGATACTATGATGCGAACAACCCCCTGAGCAAGATCAAGGAGGATATCGCCAACCAGACCGACACGCTGTACCAGGTCGGAGGACTGACCGTCAGCTACTCCGAGCTTGGATTCAAGGACGGAGCCGACTTCGCAGACAGCTTCGTCGACGACTCCCTGATCAAGAAGGCACTGACAGTCAAGAGCTGGGACACCACCAAGACCACCAACCTGAAGTTCACCTTCATCGTCGGTGACCTGCACCAGCTCCCCGTCCACCTCGCAGCCGAGATCCTTCCCGGACTCTCCGAGATCACCGGAAACAGCAGCCTGGATGACAACAAGACCCTGTTCGAGCAGGCCGGACTGACCATCACCGAGATCTCCGCAACCGGATCCTCCCAGGTCGTCACCCAGATGCAGTCCGGAGAAGCAGACTTCGGAGTCGCAGGACAGCCCGGAGTCATCTCCTACGACATCAACGGAAAGCTGATCAAGGCCTGAATCTGTTTTCAATAAAACCCGGGGACATCCCCGGGCCCTTAACCCTTACTTAACGATTGTTTATACATGAAAACGGGGGCTCTTTCTGAAATAAAGTGGGCCAGACTAAAATGACCTGTATCTGGGAAATCG
>JBJEIK010000080.1:0-2662 GCA_051876975.1 Candidatus Methanomethylophilaceae archaeon | reverse complement strand
GAAACACATGATCTGTAGGCAAAGGTGCATCTGCCAGATTGATCGGGATAGACTTCGACCTGGAATAACTGGGATACTCATTACGTATCCTACCCTGAAACTCGTCGATCCGCCTATCGATTTCCAACACTGCAGGATATCTGATCTGACATATCACACGATCTAATTGATTGCGAGGGTGCATAACCTTAACCTGCCATACTGCGTGTCCATAGACCCGGGGCATCATTATACTATCGACATGACGCACAGAATGATCATATGATTCCATAGTAACATCCAGATAACGATTGTGACGATTCCATAACCAATCGATTCCAAGCCTCACGCTCACCGATTGGCGTTTTTCTTGCATCCTCCAGATTCTTCCAGAAATCCGGATCGCCCATGACATACAGAGTTTCCATGAGGGCATCAATATCGTCTTCCGAAACAAAGGTCCGATCCTCGACCCATCTTGGAAGATGGCCCCTGCAACGGTCCAGAAGGATACGGAACTGATCGGGAAAATGCTCGATCCTCCCACACACGGGACATTGTCTATAATGATAGATGGACCCATCAGACAGGGTCCTGCTCATCAACTCCATTACGGCACATTCACAGTCCATCGACATCCCCTGCCTCCTCCCATCCTTCGGAAACGGTCCGCTTCATCGACGGGATCCGATTCACAATACATTAAACACTACTTATTTCAAATAACATAGATAATTATAATGTTATCTATGAAAATGATTGAATGGGTCCAGCGACAGCCGACCATGAAGATCCGGATGAGACGATGATCGTAAAACCGACCCCCGAACTGATGGACAGGTGTCTTTCCACGGGAGAACCCATCTCTCTGAGCGGAAACGGCCACATCCATGCCGTCCTCCTGAGCATCGGGGAATACGGATGACTCTGCAGAGCGAATGCCATCTACAGAATCCGCGAAGGCATCGGATCCTCCGAGAAAGGTCATGTTGGATCCATTGACGAGGCGGAGCGGTACATCAGAGGGGAACCCGACCTCTGACAGAAAACAGGATCACTTCCCGACAACAATAACTATCTCCAGTGGATGGGGAATCCGTGCTCCAGAAGATCGAGGACATCGTCAGGGTGTCGGGAAAACGCGTCGCCGAGGCGCATGGTTTCACCGTTGAGAACAAGGGTGCCAGGGAGAACCTGGTGACCTCCATGGACATGGAGAACGAGAGGTTCCTGAGGTCCGAACTCACCGAACTGATCCCCGGGTCCGTGTTCATGGGCGAGGAGGGCGACGAGGCGGAGATCCTGGAGAACGGATACACCTGGATCGTGGACCCCATCGACGGCACCACCAACTTCTCCCGTGGGATCCCCATGATAGGGATATCCGTCGCACTGTTCAAAGACGGTGAACCGTACATCGGGATCGTCTACAACCCGTTCACGGACATCCTCTGGAAGGCGGAAAAGAGGAAGGGGGCGTTCAAGAACGGGGAACCCATCCACGTATCCGACAAGGAGCTCGCGGACGGCATCATGTGCACCGCATGGTGCACCTACGAGAAGCGTCTGGCACCTCCGTGCTGGCAGGTCAGCGAGAGGATGCACCCAATGATCAACGACATCCGCAGGATAGGTACCGCGGCATGCGAACTGTCCATGCTCGCGGAGGGTGCGGTCGACCTGTACTTCGAGATCAGGCTGAGTCCCTGGGACCACGCCGCGGCCCTGACGATCCTGGACGAGGCGGGGGGATGCCACTGCGCCATAGAGGGCGATGTGGTGTTCGACAGACCCTGCCCCATAATCGCGGCAAACAACAGGGAGAACCTGGAGACCATCCTCAAGGTCGTGAGGGAGGTCTTCGACGGGAAGACGCCCTATTGAGACGATACGATGCCAAAGCTCCTGTTTCTCAACGCATGCATCGACCGCGAGAGGTCGAGGACACTCCGCATCGCCCGGGCAGCGGTCTCCATACTGGAGGATCGCGGTTATGAAACGGAGGAGATCATCCTCGAGGATGAGTACGTCCTCCCGATGACGACGGAGATCCTCGGAAAGCGCAACACCCTGCTGAAGGAGGGGAGATACGACGACCCCATGTTCTCCAACGCCAGGACGTTCAGGGATGCTGACCACGTGATCATCGCTGCCCCCTTCTGGGACTTCGGATTCCCCTCGGTGCTGAAGACGTATCTGGAATCCGTGAGCTGTCCGGGGATCACTTACCGCTACACCCCCGAAGGTGAACTGATCGGACTCTGCAGGGCGGAGGGGATCACGTACATCACAACCCGCGGAGGGTTCGTCACCGATGAGAACGACCTGGGATTCGCCGCCATCGGAGAACTCGGACACTACTTCGGCATCCCGGAGGTGGACTGCATCAGCGCCAACGCAATGGACATCCCCACAACGGATGTGGATGCCACGATCGAGAGGGTCATAGAGGAGCTACCTGAAATCCTCTGATACCCGCCACGGCGGGAATGCCGGGCGGATTCCCCCATCACAGGATAATACTCCCTACGAACGCTCCGTAGAATCGGAAGCTTTCCCTTCACATCTCCCGAAGCCAGACTACCATCCTTTTTAAATATACAACCCGAACCGACATCCATGCCCTGCAACGAAGGTAACGGCAACGGATGCGGAACGAACAAGTTCGGACAGATGTGCTCCG
>JBJEIK010000079.1:0-2678 GCA_051876975.1 Candidatus Methanomethylophilaceae archaeon | reverse complement strand
GATCAGGGTCAGGCTGCTCTCCCAGATCGGAAAGCCCGTCTCTGAGCCCCTGAACGCATCCATCCAGATCGTCCTCCCCGATGCGGAGAACGACCCCAAGCTGCCCACATGGAAGTCCGAGGCCGAGGCCATCGCCGCAGACTGGCTCGACAATGTCGACAAGGTCTCCGACATGATCATCGAGGGCAAGGTCAGGACTTTCTGATTTGGTCGAATCGGACAAACTTTCCAACATGGCCAGACGGCCATCTTTTTCCGTCTGGCCAACCAAATCTTATTAAACTTTCATGACATGGACATATACATCCAACGGGTGAGGTATTCCATGAAAATCATCGACGAGCCACAGTTCGGTCCCATGTTCAGGTTCAATGACGCTAATGTGTACTGGTCACTCTATCTTCTGTCGGACGGACGCAGGATGGGTCGCAAGAGGCTTGCGGATGAGGTCGGAGTCGGTGAGGGAAGCATGCGCAGGATCATCGACACGCTGAAAGAGTGGGATTTCATCAACATCAAACAGACCGGGATCACCATCACCAAGGCCGGACTTTCGTTCCTGGACCAGCTCCCCCTCCGTCCTGTCAACATCTTCGTGGAGGGATCCGTGGCAGGAGAATGCCAGCAGGGTGTCCTCGTCCTCGGAGGAGCCGACAAGGTCGTGAACGGTATGGAGCAGAGGGATGCCGGTATCAAGGTCGGAGCCGACGGATGCACCACCATCGTCATCCGCGACGGGATCCTCATGATACCTCCGGACTGGAACATGGATGAGAAGACCCCCGAGCTCGCGTACAAGATCCGCAAGGAGATCGGAATGACGCAGAGCGATGCGCTGATCATCGGCGGTGGGGATACCCAGGCTCTGGCCACGGAGGCCGCCATCACGGCCGCCCTCCTGATGTTCTGAGCGACCTGTTTATCAAGTGATAGACCGATTGGGAATCATGCGCCACCTGCTGAGCCATTCGGTCTATCAGGACCTTTCTATTTTCGGGGACGATCCGTCAGCGAAGCTCACATCCATCGGATGCGACGGCGTGGAGCTGCTCACGGGATTCGGTCCGGTGGATCCCGTCTATCGGGATGTCACCCGCACGGTTCACCTCCCATACGCAACAGATTGGATCTCCGCATGGGAGGGCCATCCCTACGATATGGACGAGGAGACATCCCGTTACGTCATGTACGGCCGCAGCAGGGATGACATAGTATCCAACCTCGCATCGGCCATAGGGTATGCATCTGTGTTGGATCCTTCACACGGTGTCATTCACGTCACGAACGTCACCCTCGACGAGGTGTGCAGGCGCAAACACACATCCGATCCCGGAAAGGTCATCGACACATTCTGCGAGATGATCAATTCGGTGGTCGGCCCCATGCCGGGAGGGGAGCCCCCCTTCAGGTTGGCATTCGAGAACCTGTGGTGGCCCGGTCTGAGGCTTCTGGACATGTCCGACTACAGGAGACTGGAGAGGGGCATCGAGTTCGAAGACTGGGGCATATGTCTCGATACGGGACACATGATGAACTGTCTCCCGGACATCGACACGGAGTCCAAGGGCATCGAGGCCGTGATACGGGTGATCGAAGGGTACAGCGACGATCTCATAGACAGGATAGGCGCCGTACACTTCCATTGGAGCGCCAGCTGGCGGTACAGGTCGACGTTCGAGGAGAGGGGACTGGAGGGGGATCCCAAGGAATTCTACTTCAGTGCATACCCGCATGTCTCCATGATCGACCAGCACATGCCATTCTCCGATCCCGGGTGCAACGATATCCTGGACATCCTGAGGCCCGACACCGTCATCCATGAGATGCCGGGTTCGGATGTGGGTGTGATCGAGGATTTCATCCGTCAGAGGTCTCTGATCCGCTGATGCATCGGTCTGCCGACAATCATTCCGATGTGACAGGGATGTATATCATCGGGGTTGTGAACAGGTCGGGGCAACCAGAAACGGTTCTAATAAAGGTTGTCTGCGACTTCCCGATCAGACCGTCCTCGCGGAATGGTTCACCGAGGTGCTGGCCAGATGTCCTGATTCCTTTCGTGAAACGGGGAATCGGTCTTTGTGGATGTTGGGAACCCTTTTTATATTACTTCTATAATCGGTACCGCAGAGGATTTCAAATGGCACGTTTCAAAGAGGCTGAGCACAGGCTCCTTGACAAGACTGTTTGCATGAACTGCTATGCCACCAACCCCAAGAAGGCTGATAGGTGCAGGAAGTGCGGATACAGCAACCTCAGGCCCAAGGCCAAAGAGAGCAGGAAGCAGTGATTACTGCTTCTACCATTGATTTTTACGGCCGGCTATCGGCCGGTTTTGTCCAGGCGAGAGCTTGGGCGCTGGAGGGGAGGTCAAACCCCTCCCACATCCTTTGTCGAAGGGGTTCCATATATAGCCCTGAATCCATAGCTGGGATTGTCGGAGTGGCATCATGAAGGTTCTAATCGTCGATGACAATGTCGCCGTCCAGGAGATCATCCAGGACATCCTTCTCCACGAGGGTTATGCAAAGGCGGATGTCAAGTGTGTGAGCAGTGTCGATGAGGCCGTATCCAGGATAGGGGACTTCCAGCCGGACATCATCATGCTCGACACATGGGTCGGGGATGAGGACGGTCTCCGTGTCGTGAGCCGTTGCAGGGAGAATCTCGGCGAGGTC
>JBJEIK010000078.1:0-14521 GCA_051876975.1 Candidatus Methanomethylophilaceae archaeon | reverse complement strand
CTGGAGAAGAAGGGACTGGATGTCATCTACGCCAACGAGGGCAGGGTGACCACCGACGACGAGATCATAGCCGAGGCCGAATCCATGGATGCCACCGGCACGGGCATCACCGGAGGGGACCCGCTCGTGGTCCTGGACCGCACGATCCACATGATCGAGCTCCTGAAGGGCAGGTTCGGACCGGAGCACCACATCCACCTGTACACAGCGACGATCGATCCAGAGAAGGTCTCGAGGCTCGAGGCCGCCGGCCTGGATGAGATCCGCTTCCATCCGCCCGTCTCCGTGTGGACAAGGATGGGGGAGACGAAACTGGCGGAGATCGTATCATCCACACGGATGGACGTGGGGATCGAGGTCCCTGCGATACCCGGCAAGGAGGAGGAACTGAACGCCCTGGTATCCTACGCCGCATCCGTCGGAGTGAAGTTCGTGAACCTCAACGAACTGGAGTTCTCCGAGAGCAACTGGAACATGATGGAGGAACAGGGATACCAGGTGAGGGACGACGTCTCATCCGCGGTTCTGGGTTCGGAGGAGACCGCCAGGAAGGTCATGAAGGCCAACAGAAAGGTCCGCATCCACTTCTGCTCATCATCCTTCAAGGACGGGGTGCAGCTCCGCAGGAGGCTGATCCGCAGGGCG
Source organism: Candidatus Methanomethylophilaceae archaeon (assembly GCA_051876975.1). Lineage (GTDB taxonomy): Archaea > Thermoplasmatota > Thermoplasmata > Methanomassiliicoccales > Methanomethylophilaceae > Methanoprimaticola. Next base: position 13,876 of record JBJEIK010000078.1, on the reverse strand, counting down.
GAGCACATCTGCACCGATTACCAGGCCATCACCGACGACGGAACCCTGGTCAGGGGATACGTCTACACGAAGGATGTCGGGGCCACGATGGACAGGTTGAGGGGCCTCGGCGTGGGTGACGACATGATGGTCGCCCTCGATGGGAAGGTCGAGGTCGCACCCTGGATACTTGAGGATATATCAACATCATTGGAAGAGAGATGCTACATCTCCGAACAGTACCCCACGGCCGACGGACTCGAGGTCGAGAGGACCCCGCTGAACTGAACCGGAGGGCCACCCTCCGGAACCTTTCTCTCAACATAGCCAGACATGGGAAAACAAGGGTATCGGAAAAGGTTTGGATAAGGGGTTTCGGGTCTGTCCCCAACCGTACGATGGTTGACCGTAGGGGGTCCGATCAGTCGACGCTGATGCTCTGGATCTCGTGATGTCTGTTCACGATGTCCCTGGCAATGCGCAGGTTCTTTCCGGCTTTCCCGATCGCGCGGCCCTTGAGCTTGGGGTCCACTGTGACGGTTGCGTGAGTGATGTTTCCGCGCTGCTCGATAACGACCTTCTGAGGATTGTAGATGTGGAAGACGTTCTTCACGAACTGCTCGGGATCCTCGGAATACTCGACGACCTGGATGTTCTTCCCTGTCTTGTCTTTGAGCTTGATCACGTGCTCTCCTTTCTTTCCGACAGCGATGTTTCCCTGTCCCTTCTCGACAACGAACACGAGTTTGTCCTCAGTGTCCATACAATCGATGGCGTTCGCCTTGGTGATCTGCTCGAACAGAGAGATGTACCTGAGCGTATCCTCGGTAAGTACGATATCTGCGGACATGTTCCTCACAGCGTTAAGATGTTGGAGCTACCTTTGTCGATGATCACAAGGGCAGAAACGGAGAAGGGTTTTCCACAGAGTGCACCGAGCTCCATGTTGTTGCCGTCGTACACGTGTACCTTCACTCCGATATCTCCCTTAAGCTCTGCGCTGGGGCAGTTCCTGGCGAGGACGACCATCTGGGCCTTTCCGTCCTTGACTGCCTTGGTTGTCTGATCTACTCCGAACTCCACTTTTCCGGTGGAGATTGCAGATTTCAATGCTCTGCCGATGTCGATTTTCTCATCGCTCATTCTTTATCCCCCTTCTTGGGTGTGTAAATAAGGTTTACTGCACCGGTACCGAGTGTGACCGGCTGTCCGACGATGATGTTCTCGGTGACTCCCTCAAGGTGGTCGACCTCTCCTACCATCGCGGCGTGCAGGAGGTGCGCGGCTGTGATCTCGAAAGCAGCCCTGGCGAGGACCGAGGACTTCTTTCCGGACACTCCGTGCCTTCCGATGGCCTTGACATAGCCATCATTGGTCATGAGGTCGGCGACAAGCATGATGTGCCTGATGTCGACGTCCAGACCTGCCTCTCCGAGTGTTCCCATTGCCTCGTGGATGATGGAGTTCCTTGCCGCCTCGATTCCGAGAACATCGGCCACCTCCAGGATGCTGTTCGTCATGACGTTGTCAGCATCCACTCCCTCGACCTTGAGGACCTCTTTGAGGTTGCTTCCTTCGGTGATGATCTTCCAGGATCCCTCCGTCTTCGAAAGGACCGCTCTCGTGATACCGTCGATTCCCTTGATCTTGGCACTCTTGATGGCGTCATACATCACCTGCAGCTTCTTGTATGAGGGCTCGTCGGATGTGACCACGATGTCGAATCCCGACATGGTGACCATACCGCGGACGGCCTTCACCTTGTTCAGCCTCTCGACGATGTCCTCGGACTTGATGCCCCTGGACTCCATCTTACGGACATCGGGGTTGATGATCAACCTCATGTTGGTGATGTCCGTCTCCACGGAGGCTATGTCGAGCAGGAGTGTCATCTCGATGTTCGAGGCAACGTGACGTGCCACGTTCTCATCCTCGGCTGCGATGCCGACGAGGGGGATGTCCATGGAAGGTGTGCTGGGCACACGCCTGGCATCCACGATCTCGATGAGACGGGGCAGTCCCTGCGTGACGTTGATGTTCGCAACTCCCGCGTAGTGGAATGTACGCATGTTCATCTGTGTACCGGGCTCTCCGATGGAGTGCGCGGCCATGACCCCTGCGGACTCGTTCTGGTCCATCTTGTGGGCGGTGTACATCCTGTTGGCTACGGTGAGCAGCTGTCTGCATACGTCGTCGTCCAGGTCCGCGTTCTTTATGCGGGCCGCGATGTCGACGTAGATCTTCATGGGGAGCTCGATGCCGAGCTCCTGGGAGAGGGCCTTGAGCCTGAGCTCTCCCTCGGAGTACTGGTAGAAGTTGGTGACCTCCTCCATGGGCTGGACGGGCACCTCCTCCTCGACGGCCTTCTTCGCCTTGGAAGATGATGTGGAAGGCCTCTTCCCGATCTTGACTATGATGGACCTAGCCTCCTCGTCGGAGAGTCCGAGCTCCACGAGTGCGGGCTCGCCTGCGGCGCTGATGGCGCTGAGGGTGTTGAACTTGGCAACGAGCATGTTGGCCACCTCCTCGCGGACGTCCCTGTTGATCAGTGCCTTCAGTGTGTCTTTCTTTGCCATTATCACTCACCTCCTCCATCGAAGTCCATATCGAGATCATCGAAGTCCTCGGACTCCTCCTCCTCGATGTACTCCATCTCGTCCTTCTCCAGGGATCCGTAGTCTCCTCCGACATCCTTGGTGTCGATGTGGAGCAGCTCGTCTGCCCTGTCTCCGAGGACCTCTGCGAACAGGTCATCGAGATCGATCGCCTTACCCCTGACCGTCCTGGCGGGGTCGACACCGTCCTCTCCGTACTTGAACTGGACGACGGTTCCGATGGTGTTCCTGACGGTTCCGTCAGCTGTCAGCTTCAGGTCCTCGAGAGCGGAGACGAGACGCCTCTGCATGTATCCGGACCTGGATGTCCTGACCGCGGTATCGACCAGTCCCTCCCTTCCTCCCATTGCATGGAAGAAGAACTCGGTGGGCGAGAGTCCGGACTTGTACGAGTTGGAGCAGAATCCCCTTGCGTACGCTCCCAGGTCTCCCTTCTCGAAGTGGGGGAGTGTCCTGTTCCAGTATCCTCTGGACAGCCTCTCTCCACGAACGGCCTGCTGACCGACACAACCGGCCATCTGTGACAGGTTGAGCATGGATCCACGGGCTCCGGCCTTGGCCATGATGACCGCAGGGTTGTTCATTCCCAGGTGCCTTCCTGCAATACGTCCTGCACCGTCACGGGCCTCTCCGAGAGCTCCCATGACCTGCACCTCGAGTGTCTCCCTGAGGGAACGTCCGGGCATCTGGTCCAGTGTTCCGTCCTGGTACGACTCGACCAGCTCGGTCACCCTGTTGATGCAGTTCTGCGTGTTGTCGGAGATCTGGAGTGCGGCCTCGGAGGGGATGTCCTCGTCTCCGATTCCGGTGCTGAACCCATGGTTCATGAGGGCACCGAGGGCGAGCCTGGTGACCTGGTTGATGAACTGGGCGGCACGGGCGGATCCGTAGTCACGTGCGATACGGTCGAGGATCTTACCCTTGCTGTTTCCGATTCCGCGGACATCGATGGTTCCGCAGAGGAGCTGACCGTCACGGATCTTGACGTATGCGTCGTACTCGCACTCCTCCTTCTTACACTTGTCACAGTTCTGACAGATGTTGGACTTGAAGGTTGTGCGGAATCCCTCGGGTTTCTTGCCGGGGATGATCGGGACATCCTTCGGAGGATCCTTGGGCAGGACGACGGAGAACAGCTGTTTTCCGGTCCAGTAGGGCTCCCCGGTCTCCTCATCGATGAAGGGCTCGGGCATCTCGATGGCGAAGGGGTCCGACTCATCGTAGATGGGCGTTCCGTCGTCGTTGGTGCCGATGACCTTCTTCTGAGGCAGCTTGAACAGGATGTTGGCGGTCTCGAACCTGTCGAACTTGGGGTTGTTGTGTGTGAGGAAGTAGGCTCCGGTGATGTGGTCATGGATGGCACCGATGATGGGTCCTCCGTACCTGGGGGACAGGATGTTCTCCTGGACCTGCATGAGGATGCGTGCCTCGGCACGGGCCTCGTCGGACTGCAGGACGTGCAGGTTCATCTCATCTCCATCGAAATCCGCATTGTAGGGGGGACAGACACAGAGGTTGAACCTGAAGGTACGTCCGGGCATGATGCGCACGCGGTGGGCCATCATGGACATCCTGTGCAGCGAAGGCTGCCTGTTGAACAGGACGACATCGCCGTCGACGAGCTGCCTCTCGACCGTGTAATCGACGGCCAGGTCCGCGGCGACGTTCTCGGCGTTCTTGTCGGTGACCCTGATCTTCCTTCCGTCGGAACGGATGACGTAGTTGACACCGGGCACATAGGGGCTGTCCTGCGGGGGCTTGGGTCCGCGGGCGACCATCTCCCTGATCTTCTCGATGTTGTGCTCGTTCACGTGCACGGGAACGGTGAGCTCCCTTGCGGCGAAGATGGGCACTCCGACCTCGTTGATCGAGAGGAGCGGATCGGGCGAGATGACGGTACGCGCGGAGAAGTTCACACGCTTTCCGGACAGGTTGGATCTGAAACGTCCCTCCTTTCCCTTCAGCCTCTGTGTGAGGGTCTTCAGGGGACGTCCGGACCTGTGCCTCGCGGGCGGGATTCCAGATGTCTGGTTGTCGAAGTAGGTGGTGACGTGGTACTGGAGAAGCTCCCACAGGTCCTCGACGATCAGCTGGGGTGCTCCGGCGTCACGGTTCTCCCTGAGCCTCTGGTTGATCCTGAGGACATCGACCAGCTTGTGGGTCAGATCATCCTCTGATCTGTCTCCGGAGTCGAGGGTGATGGAGGGCCTGACTGTCACGGGGGGCACTGCGAGTGCGGTGAGGACCATCCACTCGGGCCTGCAGGTACTTGGGTCGATACCGAGGGTGACGAGGTCGTCGTCGGGGATCCTCTCGAGCCTCTCACGGACCTCCTTGGGGGTCAGCTTGTGGTTGTCCTCGACCTCCCTGAAGGTGGTGGGCTTGTCCAGCTTGATCTTGATCTGCTCGGCGCCGCAGTAGGGGCACATTCCCTTTCCGGATGCGTCCTTGGCGGTCTCCTTGGAGAAGATCTTGGCATCGATGGTTCCTCCTCCGAGCTCCTCCATCCTCTCCATGCTCTCCCTGCGGGCCTGGATCTGGTCCGCGGACAGCATGAGCCTGCCGCACTGGCAGCAGGTGGACTCCAGGAGCATCTTGATGTCCTTGATGAATCCGACATGGATGACCGGCATGGCCAGGTCGATGTGTCCGAAGTGTCCGGGGCACTCGTCGACCTTGCATCCGCATGTCTTACAGCGGAGTCCGGGCTCGATGACTCCCATGTGGGGGTCCATGAGTCCCATGTCGATGGGGTATCCCTCGTCGTCGTATGTGTCTGCGGTGATGATCTTCGTCGCAGACATCTTCCTGATCTCTTCGGGCGAGACACAGGAGAATTTGATCGATCCGATCCTTTTTGTGATTCCGCGTACTGTCATCTCAAATCCTCCAGCTGGAGCCTCATGGCGACACCAAGCGACAGGAGCTCATCCATGAGCAGCTTGAACGCATAGGATGTCTGGACGAGGTAGATGTTAGTGTTGTTCTTGCACACAGGACAGTAGAGCGATCCGTGCCTGTCCATGATGGCGATGTGTCCGCACTTGGGGTTTCCGCAGATGTACTGCTGGGTTCCGTCGGACTCGTCGAGCAGACGGTCCTTGATGACCATCGCGGCTCCGTGACCGATCAGACAGTCACGCTCCATCTCTCCGAACCTGAGCCCTCCCTGCCTGGAACGTCCCTCTGTGGGCTGCCTGGTGAGGATCTGGACGGGTCCCCTGGACCTGACGTGCATCTTTCCGCTGACCATATGGTGCAGCTTCTCGTAGAAGATGACACCGGTGTAGACATCGGCCTGGATCATGCGTCCGGTCCTTCCGTCGTACATGACCTCCTTTCCGGTGTTCCTGAATCCGTTCCTGACAAGACCGTCCCTGATGGACTCCTCGTTCTCTCCGGAGAACGCGGTTCCGTCGATGATGCGTCCCTCCATCGATCCGACCTTTCCTGCGATCATCTCGAGGACGTGTCCGATGGTCATACGGGACGGAATACCGTGGGGGTTGACGACGAGATCGGGTGTGATTCCGTCGGCGGTGAAGGGCATGTCGCACTGGTCGACGAGCCTTCCGACGACTCCCTTCTGTCCGAACCTGGAACAGAACTTGTCTCCCAGCTCGGGGATCCTCTCGTCCCTGACCTTGACACGGACGAGCCTGGAACCGTTCTCGGACTCGGTGATCATGACGGAATCGACGTATCCCTTCTCTCCGGGTCTGACGGTGACTGATGTCTCCCTCCTCTTCTGGGGGGTGAGGAAGTCTGTCTCCTCCTCCAGGAACCTGGGCGGGGATGTCTTTCCGATGAGGACATCGGATCCGGAGACCTCACTCTCGGGCGAGATGAGTCCGTCCTCTCCGAGGGATGCGTAGGCCAGGTCGGCACGTGCACCCATGATGTCGGGCGAAGGGATCTCGAAGTGGTCCTCCTGTCCTCCGGGGTAGCGGCGCTCCTCGGCACGGTAGGACCTCATGAAGGTGGACCTTCCGAGTCCTCTCTGGACGGAGCTCTTGTTCATGACGAGGGCATCCTCGATGTTGTATCCGTGGAATGAAAGGACGGCGATACAGAAGTTCTGTCCTGCGGGCCTGTGGCTGTATCCCATGAACTGCATGGTCTGGGTCTGGACCATGGGGACCTGGGGGTACTGCATCAGGTGACCCCTTGTGTCGGGCCTAATCCTGTAGTTGGCGGTGGGGACTCCCAGTGCCTGCTTACCCATTCCCGCACCCATGGTGATACGGGGTGCGGAGTTGTGCTCGGGATAGGGAACGATACCGGATGCCACTCCGAGGATGACCATGGGGTCGACCTCCATGTGGGTGTACTTGGGCTCGATCTTGCTGGGAACGGTGAATTCCTCGGAGCACCACTTGCACTTGAGGACGACGTCCCCGTCCTTTCCGGGGTTCATCCAGTCGGCGTCCATGGGGGACAGCGCGTGGTTGCAGCAGGGGCATCTCCTGGGGACGTCGTAGGCGTCCACTAGGACGAGTGCGTCCTCTTCCTCCTCTGCATCGACCCACTCGACGATTCCCTCGCGGAACAGGTCGTTCCACCTGATCTTGCCCTCGCGGATACCCTCGATGTGCTTCCTGGTGATGGCGAGCCTTCCGTTCTTGACGATGAGCAGGGGCCTCCTGAGCCTTCCCTCATCGCAGTTGATGATGACCTCTCCCATCTCCTCGTCGTAGCGGATGTTGATCTCGTTGGAGATGAGACCGCACCTCCTGCGCTCCCTGATCTCGGATACGAGCTTCCTGGCATCGGCGTGGACACCGACCAGGTCACCGTTGACGTAGACACGGACACCGTTTCCACCCTTTACGGACTCGATGTTGAGCTCCCTGAGCATCCATTTGATGTCGGACTCCGCGAATCCCTCTGAGATGTCGATGATGAGTGCGGCGTTCTTCACCAGACCGCAGTTCTGACCCTCGGGGGTCTCGGAGGGGCACAGCCTTCCCCACTGTGTGGGGTGCAGGTCACGTGCCTCGAAGTGGGGCTGGCTCCTGGTCAGCGAGGATGTGATCCTCCTGAGGTGGGACATCGCGGAGAGGTTGGATGTCCTGTCGAGAAGCTGGGATACTCCCGCGCGTCCTCCGACCCAGTTACCCGTTGCGAGTGCGTGGAGCAGCTTGTGGGTGAGCAGGTCGGGACGGATGGAGGATGCGATGTTGAGGTCGCTCTTCTTCCTTCCCCAGTTCCTCTCGAGCTGGTACTTCAGATCCTTCATGAGGCTGCTGAAGCTGGTCCTGAAGAGGTCCTCCATGAGGTCTCCGGAGAGCTTGAGCCTCTTGTTGGCGTAGTGGTCCTTGTCGTCCTCCTTCCTCTTTCCGAGCGAGAGCTCGAGAACGGAACGGGCAACACGTCCGAGGAAGATGGCCTTCTTCATGCGGTCCGCCTCGGTGTCTCCGAGGTGGGGCAGCAGGGACCTGTCGAGGATGCTCTCGACCTTCTTGGTCCTGTACTCCTTCGCCTGACCGGCGGCGAAGTTCCTCTCGAGGAACAGGATCGCATCCTCTTTGGTGTGGAATCCGTTGGGTGCGAAGGTCTTCTTGTCGAATGATGACTCGATGTTGGCGTAGACGATGTTCGCCATGGCCTCATCGGAGACGATGGTGTCGTAGATCTCCTGATCGGACTCCATTCCCAGCGCCTTCATGAGGGCGACGAGGGGGATGGATCCGGAGGCGACGGGCACGGACACCATGACCATGCCGTCCTTCTTCTTCTCGACGAGAGTCAGTGCGCGGTATCCGTCCTTCTGGGAGAAGACCTTGGCAACTTCGACTGCCGCGCCGTATTTCTCGTTGTACTCGACCATGACCCTGTTGGGTGCCAGGTCTTCCAATGTGATGAGGACCCTCTCGGTTCCTCCGATGATGAAGTATCCTCCGGGCTCACGGGGATCCTCCTTCTGCCTGACGAGCTCGCTGGTGTACTCGGAGTCGGTCAGGGAGTGCTCCATGTGCCTCTCCATGACCTGCCTGTTGAGGTTGCATCCGTTGGATTTGACCATCATGGGGAGGTCTCCGACATGGATCCATTTGTCGTTCTCAGGCATCTCCTTCTCGATTCCGTCCTCGTAGACCTCGAAACGGACGTAGACGGGAGACATGTAGTTCAGGTTCCTGAGCCTGGCCTCCATGGGTGTGAGGTCGTGGCTGTATCCGTTGGCCTCCATCACCTTGGGCTCGTCGATGCGGATTGTGGGTTTGGCCTGGAGGTCGATGTTTCCGTCCTCGTCCCTCTTCCTTCCGATGTGGATCTCGATGTTCCTTCCGCCGGTGCGCTCGGGGTCCAGCTTGATGATACCGCGCTCGGCGTCATCGGTGGGGACCCTGATGTCGTCGACGATCCTCTGCATCCTGCTGTTGTTGTTGTCTCCGCAGGCTAGGAAGTCGTTGAAGGAGGAGATGTGGTGGTTGACGATGTTGTGCTCCGAGAAGTATAGCTTGACTAAGTCCCTCATAATCCATTACCCCCTGGTCACGAGCCTGTACGCCACGAATTCCTGGGCGGTTTCGCTCTTCCTTACGACCTTTATCACGCGTCCCTCATCGATGGGACCGTGGATGGACTCGAGAACCTTGATACCCGGGTCGCTTTTCCTGATTTTAGGCAGCTGGTCGCGGGTCATACCCTTCCTCAAAAGGACGGCCTCCGCCTCCTCCTCGCTAAGGAGGTGGTGCTCAGGCACGAGTCTGTGCTTGAGTACGTTGAACGAATTGTTTTCTGTTGCCAAGTGAGTCACCTACTTTTGCCCAGCCCGGTCAGCTGGAAACGGTTTTCAGAGAAATGACAAATGTTCGCCTTCCCCCATACTTGATCCGCCGTCGATCGCTCATGAAGTCCATGGCGGGCCTGAAGGGATTCGAACCCTTGACCACCTGATTAAAAGTCAGATGCTCTACCTAGCTGAGCTACAGGCCCATGGATAGCTTTTAAGCTTGCATTGTGGTGGAAACCGTCATTGTATATAATGCTTGTTCAGACCGTTCGGAATCGGGATATCAGATGTGCATCCTGAGATGTCGTTTCGTTAGGAAGGGATAGGACAAGCTTCCCCGGATGACGTTCTCCGACGATAGGACATCATGCATCGGGGTGCCAGACATCGTGTCCGCGGGAGATGGATGACAGAAGTGAGACGGCCACTCCCAGGACCAGGGCGACCGCCAGCATGGCGAATGTCCCCCTGTATCCGGTTATGCCCAGGACCCATGCGGATGCGGAGACGACGGTGGCGGATATGGCCTGGCCTCCGAACATGGCGGCCGTCATCACCGATATCCATGTGCGCTCGTCGTTCCCTCCCTTTGCACGGAGACGTATCCCTGCGAAGAGGTCGGAATACACGATCAGGTCCCCCCATCCGATGAGGATGCCGGCCAGCATGAGTTCGGGCACCCCCTGTGAAACGGACATGACGGCGAATCCGCATGCCATGAGACCAAGGGCCACGGCTATGGTGATCCGGCCGAGGCGGGCGCGCATCCTCGCGGAGAGCACCCCTGAGATAAATCCCGCCAGCATGAAGAGCGAGACCACGTATCCGGAGGTCGCATCATCGCCTATCCCCTCCGACTTCATGAAGAGGGCTATCGATGTGGAGAACGTGTAGAATGCGATGTTGACGAACAGCATCGTGAGGACCAGGGCCCATGCACCGCGGTTGCGGGGATCCCATGGACCTCCACGCTCCACTCCGGCAGGACGCCCCTGATCCGGCAGGTATCTGAGGACGAGAAAGAGCTCCGGCACCCCGACCAGATATACGGCGAAGGTCAGACGCCAATCGATGGCCGCTATGTTCCCGACTATGAAGGCCGACAGGAAACCGGTGAGGAACGATGCAGATGCGGGGATCCCCACCAGCCTGTCCCTGACAGACCCCGTGTAGTTCTCGCTTATGAGGATCTGGGCGAGCGGCGTCAGGATACCGATCCCGATACCGAGGACTGCCCTCATGACGATCATCAGGGTGAAATCCGGCATCACCCCGGCGAAGACCCCTCCCACAAGGTACAGGATCAGGCCCATGACAAGGGTGGTCCTGCTGCCGAACCTGGAGACCAGCCTGTCGCAGATCAGACACCCGGGGACAACGCACAGGGCGGGGACCGTCAGCACCATCTGGATGACGGAATCGTCATGGTCCGGGAATGCCGTCTTAATCCCGGCGAGGGCGGGGGAGACCGCCATGCCCGCGAGTATCGTTATCAGACCGATCGACAGGATGGCCGCGGCCTTCCCGTCGAAGCGGAATCCGTCGGACGTGGTCACGCCTTCCTTCCGGACCTCTTCCTGGCGAAGATGAGGTATGCCGTGTGTCCGAGCATCTCGAATGAGGGCCTGACCCCACCTGGATGGACCTCCAGACCGCGCTGCATGTTCTCCAGGGCGTGGACGTTGGCGTATCCCCTCTCGCGTAGGGCGTTGACGATGGATTCGGCCTGGTTCATGTTGGGGACGTATGCGCACAGCCTGCCGCCGTCGCGGAGATGGGGCTCCAGGTTGTCCAATGCGAGCCATGGGTCGGGCATGTCCATGATGAGGGCATCGGCCCTACCGTCCATGTTGACGGGCATCTCCCTCGCATCGCCGATCTCATAGGACCAATACTTGTCTAGACCCGTCCTGGCCACATTCCTCCCGGCCCTCTGGGCGTTCTCCGCCTTGAGCTCCAGGGTGTGGACGTGTCCGTTGGGTGCGACCGCATGCAGGAGGGCGGTGGTCAGTCCGCCTGAACCGGCACCGACCTCGAGGATGGTGTCCCCGCACTTCACATCGCATTTCATGAGTATGGTGGCGGCATCCTTGGGGATGATGACCTGCGCACCCCTGTCCAGGGACTCCATGAGCTCCATTATCCCCGGACGGAAGACGGTGTACTCCCTTCCGACGATGGTCAGCATGTCCCCCTCGTCCAGGTCCTTGAAACGGGATCCGTCTATCGCGCCCAGGGACTGGACCTTCACCATACCGTAGGATACCCTGACCCAGCTTCTCTTGCCGTTCGCGTCTTCCAGATAGATCAACTCGTTCTCGAGGAATGCCATGGGCCTCGGAAGGTACCACCTCGCTATAAAGACGTCGTCAGAGACGGGTGAAACGGCGGATGAGGGCTCCGCGCATATCGTCCGTCTCGTTGTGTACGCCGTACACGTAGTCGATCTCCTCGTCCGTGCACCCCAGTAGGATCTTGATCTCCGAATCCCTCTGGACCAGGTCGACTGTGACTATGACGGCGGTGGGGATCCTGTCCCCCATCGTGCCGATCCAGACATCGATACCCTCTCCGTCAGATGAAACGGTGCCGTCCAGGTAACCGTAGTCCAGACCGTACACGAAGCCGGGATAGCGCGGATGCCCGCTCCCCTTCGGTCTGTCGATGATTATGTCGGAGGTCTCCACGAGGAGATCCAAGGCATCCCAGAATCCGAATGCGTCCATATCCATGATACCGGTATCGCACGAGATACTGCCGGCTTATTAGACCCGTCGGACGATAATACACCCATGGCACATGGAATACTGGGCATCATCGCATGCCCCATGCTGGAAGATGAACTGATATACAGTCTGTCCAAGGATACCGACGACAAGGACGTGTACGTCCTGGACACCCCCTACAACGGAAGCCTGAAGAGGAAGATGGATCAGAAAGGCGTACCGTACAAGACGATGGATGAGTGGGACTTCATGAACTGTAACTCCGACATCGACAGGGACCGTTTCAGCGTCGTCATCAAGATGATGAGCCTGGGCCTGCATGCCGAACCGAAGGACCTGATGAAGACCATCGAGGACGACATGGTCATGCTCCAGGGAAGGGTGGACGCGGTCGGACTATACTACGGGATGTGCGGGAACTACGGTTGGGACATATCCGAGTGGGCGGCGGAACACCTGTCCTATCCCGCAGTCATGTTCAAGGACAAGGATGGCAGGGTCTGCGACGACTGCGTCGGTGTGGCCGTCGGAGGACTCTGCGGTTACCAGAGACTGATCAAGGAGTTCACCGGGGTCATGCTGTTCACCCCCGCCGTGGCCACCAACTGGGTCGACTTCCTGTCCGCATCCGACATGATGAAGGGCGTGGACAAGAGGAGGGACACCAAGGAGAGCCTCAAGGAGATCCTCGAGATGTGCGGATACAAATCGGTCGTCCAGATAGACACCGGTCTTGAGGACAGGAAGGAGTTCGACGAAGCCACCAAGGAGTTCGCCGACTACATGCACTTCAACATCCTGCAGGCGTCTCCGGACTATGCTGACCTCGGACCCGCGAAGAAGCTGTACTCCGAGGCGAAGGCACTGCTCCCCCAGTAAATCTGAAAATAATGAAATGGGGAGGGTCGGGATCCGTTCCCGCCTCCCCTGTGTTTTCACCCGTCTCACATCGTGTGGGCGGCGTATGCGGGCTTGTCCACGGGCTTGCCGCAGATTATGCACTTGCCCTCGAACTTCTCGGGGTGGTAGGGTGTTCCGAGGATCTTGAAGTCGTATGTGTCCTCGAACTTGTGACCGCACTCGGGGCATCCGCACCATCCGAACCTGAGGATCTTGTCCTGGGGGATGTTCTCGAGGGAATCGATGTCCTGGACACGGGACCTCTGGACCTCCTGTGCCCTGGCGAGCATGCTCTCCGAGATGTCGTCGAGGATCATCTTCACACCGGGGACCACGTCCTCCGCGGAGATGGATCCCTTCTCGCCGTTGTCCCTCCTGGCGAACGCGACGACGCCGTTCTCCATGTCACGGGCACCGATCTCCAGACGGAGGGGCACACCCTTGATCTCCCAGTCGTAGTACTTGCTGCCGGGACGGGCATCGCGGTCGTCGAGCTTAACCCTGATGCCGGCATCGGTGAGGATCCTGGCAAGGGACTTGGCGGCCTCGGCCACCTGCTCGGTGTTCTTCTTGGACAGGATGGGGATGATGACCACCTGGAAGGGGGCGATTCCCGGGGGCATGACGAGTCCCTGGTCGTCTCCATGGACACCGATGAGGGCTCCGACGAGACGCTCGCTCATTCCGAAGGTGGTCTGGTGGACGTGTTTGTGCTCCCCGTTCTCGTCCTCGTAGGTGATCTCGTAGGGGATGGAGAAGTTGGTCCTGTAGTGGTGGATGGATCCCATCTGAAGGGTCCTTCCGTTGGGCATCGAGGTGTCGATTCCGACGGTGTAGTGGGCTCCGGGGAACTTGTCCCACTCCGTCCTGATGAGCAGGGTGTAGGGCAGGCAGATCTTCTTCGCGATCCTCTCGAGGAT
>JBJEIK010000077.1:0-2684 GCA_051876975.1 Candidatus Methanomethylophilaceae archaeon | reverse complement strand
ATCGGTCTGTCCTTGCTGACATCCATGAAGGGTTGTCCGTCCACGATCAGCTGTATCACTCCGTTGCCACAGGGTTTCATGAGCACCGGGTTCATGTCCGTCTCAGGTTCGATCCCACAGGCCCAGGCCTGGAAGGCCTGTCCCATTCCGATCTCCCCTCCGTCCTTGGTCGCATAGGAGTTCAGCGATAGGTTGGATCCCTTGAACGGGGCCGGCCTGTATCCGTTCCTGGACAGATAGCGGCATATCATGGCGCTGACCGTGGTCTTACCGGCACCGGAAGACGTCCCTAGGAGCAATATCTTCCTCATTCCTTCACCCCCAGCATCTCCATGAGCTTGGGTATGTCCATGTTGTCCTCGAAGACCTTCGCCAGTTTCACGATGTTGTCCTCGATGATCTCATCGTAGTCGCGTGTGTCCTTCGTGTCCACAGGCTTTCCGTCATGCTTCACGAACGACAGGAAGTACTTCCTGAACGCCGGGCGGTCGAATATGCCGTGGAGGTAGGTTCCGAAGGTGAGGTCCTCAATCCTGTACGACCCCTCGTCCTGTGGTCCCTGGTCGAACCTGTTCTCTATCACGAACAACGGCTTCTCATTGACATCCGTCATTCCCATGTGGAGTTCGTATCCGGTGATCGGCCCCTCATCCCCCACGAGCATGTGTCCCTCGCTCTGGATGACCCTCTTCTTGTATTCGCCGAAGACGGTGGTGTTGTCGAAGAACCCGAGTCCGTCCACGATCCTGGGGGCCCCTGCCTCCAGCCCCTTCGAGTCATCCAGGACCATGCCCATCATCTGGTATCCTCCGCAGATCCCCACGATGGGGACCTTCTTCCAAAGATCCCTCAGACGGTCGCTGATACCTTTCTCGTTCATCCAGAGCATGTCCGCGACCGTGTTCTTGGTTCCGGGGAGGACGACGGCATCCACGCCTTCCAGGTCCTTGCCGTCCTCGACGAACACTATCGACACGTCCTCGAGGAAAAGCGGGTCCAGGTCGGTGAAGTTTGCGATACGTGGGTACTTCACCACCCCTATCAGGGATTTGCCCTCGCCTTTCCTCCTGATCCCCCTCAGGGATTCGGAGTCCTCGTTGGGCAGGACCACGTCTGCATGGGGTATGATGCCTATTACGGGGATCCCCGTGAGTTCCTCCAGTTTCCTAGCACCGGGTCTGATGTTGTCCAGGTTCCCGCGGACATTGTTGAGTATGATGCCCTTGACGCGTTTCCTGTCCTCCTCGGGAAGGAGTTCCACCGTGCCGATGGCGTAGGCGAACGATCCTCCCCATTCGACGTTCACCACGAGGATGACGTTGGCATCGGCGATCTCCGCGGCACGCATGTTGGCTATGTCCTTGTCGTAGATGTTGATCTCCGCAGGTGATCCGGCGCCCTCCATTATGACGAAGTCGTACCTCTTCTTCAGGAACTCCACGTGCTCCCTCACGATCTCCCTTCCGGGTCCGGGAACGAACTCGTTGTAGTAGCCGTCAACATCGTAGTCCGCATACGGCTTCCCGCAGACTATCACCTGCGATGTCGTGTCCCTCTTGGGTTTGAGGAGGATCGGGTTCATATGGTGGTCCGGGTTCTTCAGCCCGGATGCCTTGGACTGCAGGGTCTGGATCATCGCTATCTCGGAACCGTTCCTGGTCACCTTGGAGTTCAGACTCATGTTCTGGGATTTGAACGGGGACACGATGTATCCCATGTTGTGCAGGATCCTGCAGATGGCGGCGACCGTGACTGACTTCCCGGCATCGGAAGTGGCCCCGACGACCATGAGTGCCTTCCCGGGGCGGTAGAACCTCTCCTTCGCCTCTTTGAATATGTCCTTGAACCTGGGGTCTCCGGCATCCTGTATTCCCAGCCTCTCGATCTCCGAGATGATGAACTTGCATACGGGGGTCCTGTGGATGAAAAGGCAGTCCGTGCAGTTCCATACACTCTGACCGCGTTTTCCCACGAGCTCACTGCCCAGGTCCGTGTCGTTGCACGGGTAGAACGGGCAGAAGCAGAATGTGCAGTCCTGTCCGGTGAAATGGCAGGGGTTGTAGTCGCAGGCTCTGTTGCAGCCTATCCAGCCCTGTTCGAGCTCCTCGTTGACCTTCTTCTTAATGCAATCCATGCGGGTGACCCGTCACAGCATCCACTCCAACGCATATAAGGATGATACAGGTCGGTGGATGTATCGTACAGCTTCGATAAAATGGGCGATCCCCATCACTTTCGGCACTTTCGGCGACCCCACCGTCCCCCTTAAAAGGGGAACCACACATGGAATCCGGCGATGGGATCAGATTTCAAGTTCGTTCATTGTGCGGACCTGCATCTGGGAAGTCGGTTCAAAGGGGTGTCCTCGAAGGATGCCGAGGCCGGCAGGAGGATGAGGGAATCCGCGTTCGAGTCATTCGGCAGGATCGTGGACCTGGTGATATCGGAGGATGCGGATGCCCTGGTGATATCCGGCGATGTCTACGACGACTGCAACGCCCTCCCATCCACGCGCAGCCGTCTGTGCTCGGAGCTGGCGAGGGCGGGCATTCCCGTCTTCATCAGCAGGGGGAACCACGACAGTTCAACATCCTGGGACGAGTCGATCCCCTATCCGGAAAACGTCCACGAGTTCGGTACCGAGCCCGAGAGAGTAGTCATCCATTCGAAGGGCGGTGATTTCG
>JBJEIK010000076.1:0-2695 GCA_051876975.1 Candidatus Methanomethylophilaceae archaeon | reverse complement strand
CAGGGAGTTCATAGAGTCCAACATGCCCGAACTCACGGTGGCCCGTTCGGATGCCACCTATCTCATGTGGATAGAGTTCCCGTACCTTCCATCCTCCGGCGAGACGTTGAGCGATTTCTTCGAGCGCGAGACCAGGCTCTTCCTGACGAATGGTGGTTCCTTCGGGACCGGAGGGGAGAGGTTCCTTCGTCTTAACCTTGCATGCCCCAGGTCCACCCTGGAGGATGGTCTCCAGAGGCTCCTCAGGGGATGCCGCATGCTGTCATATCGTCACACTCCAACCCCGGTGCTCCTCGACAACAGGAACGCCGGTCTTCCAAGATCCAGCCAATGAGGTGAGAAAATGAGCAACGCAGAGACAATCAAGATTACCGTATGTCCTGGACTCAACAAGCAGGGCAGGAAGGAGAACTTCGAACCCATCGAGATACGCCCCGGAGACCTGATCTCCATCGTCGGGCCAACGGGTTCGGGAAAGACCGCGTTCATCAACGACATCGAGGTCTGTGCCCAGGAGGACACCATCACGAAACGCCGTATCCTAGTCAACGACAAGGTCCCCTCCGATGACCTCATCCGCGATCCGGCCAAGAAGCCCATAGCCATGATCACTCAGAACACCAAATGCCTCGCAGACCTCTCCGTGAGGGAGTTCCTCGAGATGCACAGGACCACCAGAGGCAACCTCGCCGAGAACATCGTCGACGAGACCATAGCCCTCGGGAACAGGTTCACGGGGGAGAAGTTTGACGGGGACTGGAGGATCACCGACCTGTCCGGGGGACAGACCCGTTCCCTGATGATCTCCGACGCCCTCCTGATCTCCGACACTCCGATCATACTGTTGGATGAGATCGAGAACGCGGGAATCTACAAGGAGGCGGTCATCGAGAGCCTCAGGGATATGCACAAGGCCGTCATCTTCGTAACCCACGACCCCTATGTGTCCATGATCACCGAGAGGAGGATCGTCATGAGGAACGGCGAGGTGGTGGAGGTCATCGACTCCACCGGCAGCGAGAACAAGGCCATCAAGCTGGTCCAGGACCTGGACGAGAGGCTCTCGGTCATACGCGAGAGGCTCAGGAACGGAGAGGTCATCGAGGAGGCGACATTGTGAGCGATGGACTCCGCCTCATGGTGATCGCCGGGCCGCCCAGTGCCGGGAAGACCGCCGTCATCAGGCAGATGATCGGACATCTTCAGGGAAAGGGCTCAAAGGTCGCGTTCCTCAAGATCGATGTCGTCAGGGCCTTCGAGGACGAGGAGCTCAGGGAGGAGTTCGGTATCCCCACACGCAAGGTCTACTCCGGAGACATGTGCCCCGATCACATGAGCATCATGATCATCACCGATGCCATGAACTGGGCCAAGTCCGAAGGTGCCGACACACTCATCGTGGAGAGCGCGGGACTCTGCCTCAGATGCACCCCCTACTTCACCGATTCTTTCGGAATATGCGTCATGTCCGCCCTGTCCGGTACCAAGGCCCCTCTGAAGATGGCTCCGATGATCGATCTTTCCGACATCTGCATCGTCACCAAGACCGACCTCATCTCCCAGGCTGAGAAGGAGGTCTTCAGGCAGAGCATCAGGGAGGTCCACCCGGACATGGACATCGTGGAGACCAACGCCGTCCAGGGAACAGGACTCAGATATCTGTTCAGCAGGATGGACGAGGTCCAGCCGATAATGCCCGGAACCGAGATATCCCTCCGCGGGAACCCACCGCTCGGAGTATGTACCATCTGCATCGGGAAGAAGACCGTCGGATGGCAGAACCATTTCGGTGTGATCAGGAGGATCGACGATGCCGACAACATCTACCGCGGGGAGTAAGTTCGTCCCTCCGGGGAGGAACTGCGGCGCATGCGGATGCAGGACCTGCGACGAGTACATGGCCAGGACCTCCCTGGGTTCCCTGGACTATCAGTCATGTCCGTTCTACTCCGTTCCCGGGGAGGTGGTCAGGTCGGACATCCCCTTCGTGGAGAAGTACAGCGGGATCGATGTCCTCGGACAACCGTACGACTACGTTATGACCGCCATGCCAGGGGAGCCTTCCGCGAGGAAGATCGTCCTCCCGTTCAGGTCGGATTCAGTCGAGAGGATGAACATAGTGCCCGGTGATGTCGTCGTCGGACGTCCCGCCGGGGCAGGATGCCCCATCAACCATGTGATGAAGGTCATAGATGCCGATCCCGTCACCGGAGTCATCACCGGCCACGTCCTCGGTCCCGCCCTCTCCCGCGGTCATTATGACGAGGTGAAGGAGGTCAAGATGTACCATATGCTGGGATTCGAGGGAAGGGCGATACCCATAACAAGGGAACCGCAGTTCGGAGTGAGGCAGCACTTCCTTCCGGGATTCTGCATGATGGACCGTGCCCACACCGCTTTGTGCAACATGGTGATCAAGAAGCCCTGGGGGATCCACGCCCGCGTGGAGAACATCATAATCCTGTGAGGTTAGGGAAATGACGGGTTCATCGCACACCTTCGAAGAGGATGGCAAGAGGATAACCGTGACCGTGGAGGACGCCGGAGACGGTGATTCCGTACCGCAGACGGTCAGGAGGTCCGTCTTCGACATCCAGAAGAAGATAAACAACCGCACAGCCAAGGTCTACACCGCAAAGGAGTTCAAGGACCTGGTCAGGCAGGGGAAGAGGCCGACGTTGGAGGAGGTCGATGC
>JBJEIK010000075.1:0-2696 GCA_051876975.1 Candidatus Methanomethylophilaceae archaeon | reverse complement strand
AGGGTACCGTGTTCACCGCCAAGAGGATACCCGGTCACGAGAGCAACCTCTATTTCTGTGAGACCACTTACAGCAGTTTCGTGCCCGCAGGATACGTGTCTCCTAGTACGAGCAGAGAGATTTCCTCATTGGATGAGGTGACTTTCGTTCCGCATTACATCTTCTCTCCGGAGGTGTCTGTATGAGCTCCGGTCATGTGATGTCCGTGTCGATAATCTCGGTTCTGATGATCATCCTCGCGGCCTTCTTAGGTTGGGGGATCATCGACGATCCCGATGTTCCCCTATCTCCCGACATACCATCGGTTCCAGAGGGTCCCGAGGAGTATCCGTTCGACAACGACATCCCCGACGGTTTCACATTGGACCTGAAGGACAACATCCTGTCCACGGACGGAGAGGTCACATGGCATGTGTTCGATATGTATCACACGTTCATGCAGGACCGCTACAGCGAGTACAGCGGGGTCGATATCACATCCGATCACCTCGATCTCTCGCCCGGAGGGTATGTGATCACAATCGGGGACGAGGAGTTCGAGGTCCGCATAGCGGGTGATGTCGAGCGTACCTTCTCATGGAAGTACAGGTCGGACGATTCCACACAGACCGTCTCCGTCGCCATATCCATCCCCATGGAGGATTTCATGGAGGCCTGTGATTCCAACAGGGCGTGGAATGAGAGCATGATCACGACACACACCTACATGCCCTTCGCATCCCTTCCGGAACTGGTCGTTGTCGATGATACCATACGTGCCCTCGAATCCGCATTGGAGGGTGAGTTCGTGCGTGTGGGTGGTGATCTGGATGACAGGCAGGGGTTCGCCGATTTCATGGCATCCTTCGTCCAACTCGCGGTGAAGTATCCCTCCTCCGTCTCCGGTAGGAGTTTCGATTACTACGTGTGGGGGTCCGATGAGTACTGGTGTGTTCCACTCGAGACATTGTACCACGGTATCGGGGATTGCGAGGACACATCTGCTCTACTGTGTGCCCTGTACATCGCCGCAGGATTCGAGGCCGCCATGGGCGGTCATTCCGGGCATGTCTTCGCCGGAGTGGTCATAGATGATTTCCAGGAGAGGGTCCTTGTGGACTACTCGTATTACAAGCTCTCCTATGCGTACGGGATAACAGGGTTCATCGGGAAGGACCCCGTCTTCGGAGACACCCTCTACCGTTCGGTGGAGACCATACGCGGACAACTTCCTGTGGGATATCTCGCCGGCGGGAACGGAAATCTGGACAAGATGACGTTCTGGGGATACGCTGGATTCTATCCTGTGTCAGGGTGATGACGGCGGTATCCAATCGTCGTCGAATCTCTCGGCGTCCGATACCGTCAGTTCCTCATCCACATCCAAGGTCATCAGGTCTTTTCCGGCTATCGTGCGAACTCCGGTGGCATCCTCCACCATGGCCGCCTGGGAATCTGGCCCCCTTTTAATTATCACCACACCGAGGTGGATGAATATGGCCAGTTCCGGTCTCACCCTGTCCACGAATGTCAGTGCGTCATCCGTACAGAGGTGGTATCTGATCCTGTTGCCCAGAGGTGTGGTGACCGGTAGGATCAGAACACGGGATCCTGCGTACTGGTCGGCTATATCGTCAGAATATTCCGTATCACTGACGTAGGATACGATCCCATGGTCGGTATGGAACATGAATCCGACATTGGTGGGGTCGCTATGGACGGCTTTGGTTATGTCAACCCTCATCCCGTCGATATCCAGTACATCCCCGGGTCTGAACACGGTGTATCCATCGGCGACACCCAGATGGTAAGGTGAGAGACACGGACCGAGGTTGCCCTGCCCCTCTATCACCGTCGGGGACCCGTATATGTGTCCCCTCTTCGTCCACCCTCCGTGAGTCATCCCTTCTATCACCGATTCCGCATCGGAGTAGTGGTCCGGGTGGCAGTGGGAGATGACGACGGAATCCGTGAGGGCCGGGTCGTAGTGTATCCTGTGCATGTTGGTCAATGCACCTGGTCCCGGATCCACATGGAGACGTTTGCCATCGTGTTCGATGAGCATCCCGCCTGTGGATCTCACCTGATACATGGTGGTGTGTCTTCCACCACCGGTTCCAAGAAAAGTGATACGGAATCCCATCGTTCCAGATATCGGCCGATGACTATTTCCCACTTATCATATGACGCGGGAAGTCATCGCACGGAGGTTCTCGTCGGGGGTCTGTATGGGTATCCCGCATCCGGGGGAGATGATGTCGAATCCTGCATCCCTGCTCCTTTCGCATGCCTTCGCCACATCCAGGGGTGTTCCCGTCATCAACGGATCCACCGGACCTACGTTGCCTACGAGACGTATCCGGTCGCCCACGATATCCCTTGCCAGATAAGGGTCAACCGCCCCCTCTAGTGAGAGTGCATCGTATCCGAGTTCCGACATCCCTGTCAGGACCGGTTCCACATGGCCGCAGATGTGCAGGACCTTCGATGAATCCCCCACGGAGGAAAGTCTCCTCAGATGAGGTCCGGCCAAGGAATCGAACATCCCGGGGTCGATGAGGTCCGGGGAGGCGGAGGCCTCCCCCAGCAGGATGACGTCCGCACCCGAGTTCTCCAGGAGGTGGATGTATCCGATCAGACGCTGTGTGATGTTGTCTGTCCATTCCCTGATGATCCCGGGACAGGACAGGGTGGCCACCACCATGTTCTCGGCACCG
>JBJEIK010000074.1:0-14608 GCA_051876975.1 Candidatus Methanomethylophilaceae archaeon | reverse complement strand
TCGTCTAACCCGCTCCTCAGAGGTATTTAAGACCCACTCAAATCACCATAGAACCTTTTTTTCAGTTGTCGAATGGTATTTATATGTAGTTCACCTAGTTGGAGTATACATCCAAGGGTCGGGCGGGGAAGATATCAACAACGCTATTCCTCCGATTATCCCCCGCCGGACCCAAATCATCTCCTCTTCTGAGCTGTCTCTCTTACCCGGATCGTCATCGATGACCGTTGTTTCCAACTTCTGGGGCCTCCCTCGTTATCATTAAATATCGTGTCGGTTTTTGGGGGATTCAACGGACTCATGGTCTAGGGGTTATGACGTCGCCTTCACACGGCGGAGGTCGCCGGTTCAAATCCGGCTGGGTCCACCATCTTCTGATCACACGTGTCTATGCTTCGGTTACTGTCGGAACACTTATTGCACCCGACCCTAATCACCGCCCATCATGGTAGTAGACATCCCCGATTTCCAGACGACCGAAGAGGGTCGCCAGTACGAGAAAGAGATCATGCTCGTCCTCCAGGGCGAGAAGAAGGACTATCCCAGCTACTTCGGCGGACTCAAGGTGGCATCGGGGAACGAGTTCCCCGTCTACAGTCCCATCGACGAGTCGATCAAGTTCGGGATCTTCCAGGAGCCCGAGGAGGGCATCATGGTCGAGGCCGTCTCCGCGGCCGTCAAGGCACTGGAGCCCTGGTCATCCACACCCATCGAGGAGAGGGCATCCTACTTCGAGAAGGTCCTGAAGGTCCTCCAGGCACGCAGGTCGTTCTACGCTGCGGCCGTCACCGTCAGCAGCGGAATGGTCCGTGAGGATGCCTATGCCGAGGTCGACAGGCTGATCGAGGTGATCGGGAAGGCCATAGAGGACTCCAAGACCCTCGGCGGGAAGAGGCCCGTCGGAGTCTGGGCGGTTCTCTCCGCACACAACTCCCCGTTCGCATCGCCCGTCGGATACGCCGTGTCCGCGATGATCGCAGGGAACACCGTGGTCATGTGCCCCTCCAAGTACTGCCCTACACCTATCTACATGTTCTACGAGCTCGTGGACAAGTACGGCCTCCCCGGAGGTGTGCTCAACCTTGTAGTGGACAGGAAGGATTCATCCACCGAGCAGCTGGCCAACGACATGCGCGTCGCGGGTATCGCGGCCACCGGTTCCGGAGAGAGATTGGAGGACCTCATGTTCCTGCAGGTGGATGATGAGCTGAAGTTCATCAACGAGATCAAGGGGATGAACCCCGCCATCGTCTACAGGCCCTCCGATATGAAGGCCGCCGTCAGGGACATCATCGATTCCGCATTCGCATACAGCGGTCAGCGTCTCCATTCCTGTTCCAAGGTCATCATCACCGCGGACGACCAGAAGAAGTTCATGGAGGTCCTGTCCGAGAGGATGAAGGACCTGAGGATCGGCGATCCCGTCAACGACACATCCTTCGCGGGACCCCTCATCAGCAAGGAGGCCGCCAAGAGGTTCTCACAGCTCTCCATGGAGAATGCGGGATACGTGGTCGCCAAGGCCATGCCGGTCATGGACGCTCCGGGAGACAACTACGTCGCACCCATCGTCCTCTCGGGACTGGATGACGAGAACGACCTCAACTTCATGGATTCCGGTCTGCCCATCCTGAACATAAAGGTGGTCGGAAGCCTCGATGAGGCCTTCGATGAGATCCAGGACACCGAGTGCGGACTCTCCGCAGGTATCTTCACCAAGGATCCCAAGGTGATCGACCGCTTCAAGTCCGAGGTCGACGTTCCCTACAGGTATATCAACGAGAGCAGCCGCGGATTGCCGGCGGCCCACGCATCCGAACTGACCAGCTTCGTACGCTGATCAGTTCACTATGATGGGGTTCCTGACGATGCCCTTCACGGCTGACATCAGGGACTCCAACTCCTTCTTCCTGTACGGTTTTATCCCGATCTTCGTGGGGTCCCTGTTCTTCTGGGGATTGAACGGGCGCATCACGAACTTCTGACATCCTTCGGACTGCTCCGCGATCTCGTTGATCTCATCGATTCCTATGATTCCGGGCATCATGTCCACGGTGACGATGAAATCGTAGTTCAGTTTCCTGATGATCTCCAACGACCTCATCTGGTCCGGGGTCATGGGTTCCTTGATGTGGACATCGACTATGTCGACATATCCGGCGCCGACCAGATCGTCCAATCTTTCGGGGTCCTCCGCTGCAGTCTGGAGTATGCAACGGAGTCTCGGGGGTTTCACAGACATGATCAGTCTGTGGATCCCGTCGAGTTTGAGTGGGTCCACAGTGAGCGAGGTTATCGCTAATCCGTCCAATGAATCGACATCCGAACGGAGAGAATTGGTTATTTCCACGAGATTCTGGCTCGGGTCGTCACCGTCATCGATGTATAACACCGAAACGCACCAGCCCGGACACAGGGTCGTGTTCGTCCTGACGAACTTGGCTACATGCATCGGATGAAGAATTGAGTTGGATGATATTAATCACTTTTTCTCTACCATTGGATGCATTTGGATGTAATTCAGAAAAATGATATTTTGGCCCTGAATACGATGAATCTTAGTTCCTTGGACCATCGAATGTATCGGCCAGATTGTCAAGGATGACGCATCCGTCCCTGTCCAGGTCATCTATGACGATGAGGGATCCGTATCTCATCACCGATACCGATGCCACCGCAAGTGCGTATTCACCCGACCAGGTGCGGGTCATTATCGGTCTTCCGGCCTCGGGTATCCTCTCTGAAAGGCGGTGAAGGTCGGTGTTCCTCTCGAGACAGGATTTCATATTGTCGGTTGCAGGATCGATCACGCATTGGACCGAGCAAGACTGGACCATATCGAGGAGGTCCGAGATGTCATCGGACCTGAGAGATACCGGGCATCCGGTCGCCGATCCGATCCCGATCAGGGATCCGCCATCGCATCCGCTGAGGAGAGGTGTGTCATCGAGCATCGTCGAAGCCGTCAGAAGCGATGCGGGGTTTCCGGATTCGAGGATGATCCCTCCGTCCCAGACCGTGGACACCACGGCCACGGTCTCCCTGAAGGTCTCCGGGTCGGATATGTCGTCCCTTATGCATATGGCCCTGAAGTTCCCCAGGTCCGAGGTCCTCTCCATGATCTCCACGGCACGTATCGCCGCCATCTGCGGACCCAATGCATCGGTTATGGAGAGTGACAGCGTCGCGGGAGAATCCCCGCCCACGGTGATATCCGAGAATGAAACGGTTCCGGTCATGGTATCAAAGGTCTGCAAGTTCCTCTCCGTAGACGCGTGCCATGTCCGCCGCCCCGGGTCCTTTCATGATGAGCATGTCCGCCCCGGCCATCATGGCTGCCAGGGCCTCTGTGGCCTCGAGCATGGATGCCCTCCTGGCATCCCAGTCCGATTCCAGGGGATCCCAAGCATATGTGACGTCCACGGCTATCGGATTGGAACATGTCGTATCGCCCGACAGTCCGCGGGAACGGTATTCCTCGATCCTCCCCACAAGGTCCCTCAGGGACGGTCCGTCGGTGATCTGGCCAAAGGACACCACGGCATCCCCCTTTCCGCATCTGGATGATGCATCGTCCGCATCCCTGCATCCGATGACGGCTATGTGTCCGTCGTCACGTACGGAATCCGAGATCAGCATGAGTATGGAGTCCTTGATCTCCGAGGCGACCGCCTCCGCGATCTCTGGAGAGGAATCGACCACCACGGGCAGTCTGGTCCTGTCGCATACGGTCCTCACCAACGACACCCCAGATTGGATGTCTCCATCGGTGATCCTCAGGCAGACGCCGTCGGCACCGATCTCCTTCCACATGATCGCCCATTCCGCCGGGTCGTCCTGCCTTCCGGAGAACATCTCCGCTGCCAGGTCGGGATACGAGGAGAGGTCGTCCACAACCTCTCCGAACACCAGCGGCCTGCGTCTCCTGGCTCCGTCCAGGTCCAGGAAGGGGAGGCTGCGTGCGCCGCCGAGTGCATAATCTCCCTTCCCTATGCGGAGCTCCTTCAGCTCCGATGAGGTGCGGGAGGTCTTCGGAAGGCGCATGTTACCTCAGTTGAGCTCCGAGAACTCCTTGAGTGTGAAGATCCCGTTGAGTCCGTCGATGATCTGGGGAAGTGCATCCCTGATCTGGTCCGCGGTCTTGTCGCTCTTCCCGATGTCCATGACCAGCTCGAGGTACATGGTCTGATAGCAGATCTTGACCTTGCTGAACACGGAGATGAGGTTGACGTTCCATCCTGCGATGACGCTCAGGGCCTGGGTGATGGCTCCGGGGCAGTCGGGGATCTCCATTCCGACCTTCACGAGGTGTGTGTCGGATTTGAAAAGCGTGAGTGAGAGGATCCAGGAGTCGGCATCCATGGTGATGAGGATGTTCTTCCCGTCGATGTCCTTGAGGACGTCTCCGTAGACCTCGGCCACATCGAAGCATCCGTCATCGATGGTGGTGGGGTATCCGCGTTTGATCTCCTCCTTTCCGTCCTGGGACGAGTTGCCCTTGAACAGCCTTCCGATCTCTGCGGGTTTGATGTCGATCCTCCTGATCTTGGAGACGCTCTCGTCGTCCTTGGCCTTCAGACTGTCGAACGATTCGAGGAGCAGGTCGCTCTCCCCTGCGAAGTTGAGGTCGGCCATGAGCTTCCAGACGATGACGGTGTCGGATATTCCGTTGAGGGAGATCGAGTTGAGGATGTTGATCCCCTTCTTGGCGAGGAAATCCGCCGCCTGGGCACTGGATCCGGGCACATCATCCAGATACATGGTGATGTGCGTGAGGGTGCGGTAGTTCTCCTGAGGGAACATGGAGAGTATGATCTCGTAGTCCTTGGGTCCCTGTGCGGGGTGCTTGAAGAGCGTGCTGTAGACGCATCCCCCGTCCACGAGTCCCATGGTGTCGGACATCCAGTTGTCCACTTTTATCTTCGAGCCGTTGACTTTCGCGAATTCCCAGATCTTCATTCGAGACCCCTCTGATGTCGCCCGATTAGGTTGGTCACTGAAAAAGCTTGGCCCATCAGAGGTCCCCGAGTCCGTCATCATCGGATGGGAACTGGTTCTTGGGGGATGTGAGGGCCTGGGTCCAGCACGGCTGTTCCTGGGATCCGTACTCCATGTCGCGGATGATGTTGGAGAGGCTTCCCCCGTACGAGTCGGAGGATGCGATCCTCCTGATCATGTCGGCATCGTCTCCGGAACGGGATTCGAATCCGGACATGCGGAGGGCCGAGTCCATGATGTCAGCCGCCTTCAGGAGGAGCTCCATGGCCTCCCTCAGGGATGATATCCTGTCGTCGGTCATCGGCGGACCCTCCTGCTGATGTGGTATCTTGCGGGTTTGGACGCATCGCTCTTGGCGGCATATCCGCAGCGCGAGCAGGTCCTCATCAGTTCCACGGTGTCCCAGTATAGGGTCCTGTTCCTGACGGATTCCAGTTTCCCTCCGCATACGGGACAGACGCCGTCCGTGTTGCCCTTCTCCGTGCGGGCGTAGCTTATCTCCAGGTTGAACAGACCGTTCCTGATGCCGATGGTCCTGATGCGCTTCTCACCGATGCGGTACTCCTCATCCATGCATAGGAGCTCGGTGGACACGAGCCTGTACAGTTCCGCCTGTGAACGGATGTGGGGGTTGCGGACGAGGACGTTCTCTATCGCCTTGACGACCTCCTTCTCCTGCGGTATCCTGTACGCCATGCTCCGTCCGTATGTCGTCTCCCATATATCTGTTGGAGGTCAGTGTGGCGACTCTATATACAGGGGTCGTGTTAGGGTGGTCTGAAGCGGGAGTAGCCGAGTTGGCCAAAGGCGCAGGACTTAAGATCCTGTTCTTAGTGATTCGTGGGTTCGAATCCCTCCTCCCGCACTTTCTTTTCCCAGAAATCACCCGTATCCGACTTTCTTTTTCAGTTGGACATATGGATAAAAATCGATACGATATGTGTACACACGATATCGATTTTATCGAGATTACGCTATAATTATTCACTAAAATCACGATTATATACTGGTTCTATTGTTCATTTGTCTAGTCATTCAGAAAATAATTAGATGAATGTCAAGGATGTATACAAATGCCGTTCGAAAGCGAAACCAAGAATCTGCACGATGCCCTGGTGTCCTGCAAGGTGCCCGATATCAAGGCAGCGGTCGAGTCAGCACATGCCGCGGGGATTTCCGCCAACGATATCATCGATGTTCTCGGGAACTCCATGTCCGAGGTGGGTGTCCTCTTCGAGAGGGGAAAGCTGTTCCTGCCCCATGTCCTCAGCGCGGCCAACGGGATGAAGGTCGCGATGGAGATCCTCGGACCCGAGATGGCGGCATCCGCCGCAGATGCGAAGGCGGCAGCATCCGTCGTCATGGGAACCGTCGAGGGAGATGTCCACGACATCGGCAAGTCCATCTGCTCCACCATGCTTCAGTGCGCCGGATTTGAGGTCCACGATCTCGGAAGGGATGTTCCGAAGCAGAAGTTCCTGGACGAGGTCGCCGGAGGATGCACATTCTGCGGGATGTCCGCCCTGATGACCACCACCATGACCGTCCAGAAGGATGTCATAGAGATGATGAAGTCCGCGGGACTCCGCGACAAGGTCACCATCATGGTCGGAGGAGCCCCGGTGACACAGGCATATGCAGACAAGATCGGTGCAGACCTCTACGGGGAGTCCGCATCCGAGACCACAAGGAAGGCGAAGGAGCTCCTGGCCTGAGAGGTGTGAGACATGTCATTCTACACCAGGATGGGAGACGGTAAGAGGGTCGAGATGACCCGCGAGCAGGTCATGGATGACATCCAGGCCGGATCCGCGGATGCAGCCGACATGGGAGAGATCCCTGTCCTCACCGATGATGAGATGGCCGTCCTCGCGGACATCATCTCCGACAGGAACAGGATCGTGGGAGTGGAGCCCGGACACGAGGTCGTCCTGACCTACGATATCGGACAGCTCGACTTCACCGGAGACAACGGAAACTCCGGAAACGGAGTCGACATGGGAAGGCTCGAGGCAGCCCTGCTCCACGAGAGGGCACTGGGGGCCGACACCTTCGAACTCGCACATGCCGATTATTCCATCAAGCCCGTGAAGCCCGTCATCGCCAACGAGATGCAGACCATGGAGGAGATCCAGAACGAGATCGTCGCTCCGTACTTCTACGGGGCCATGCCCAACATGGGACTGTACTATGCACCCGACGGACCCTACGGAAACCCGGCAGACCTCATGAGGGAGTTCAAGCTCGAGGAGTCTATGGCATCCTCCGAGGCAGCCTCGGAGCACTTGGCAAGGGATATCGAGTTCGTCGCCACCAAGATCATCCAGGCAGGAGCCGACGGATTCAACTTCGACACCACAGCCTCTGCCGGAGATGCCGACTTCGTAGGTACCCTGAAGGGAGTGGAGGCGCTCAGGAGGAACTGTCCCGATGCGTACATCAACGTCGGAATGGCAGGGGAGTCCGTCATGGGTATCCACGGATCCATCGAGTACGACGGACAGATCGTCGCGGGACTCTATCCCCACCAGCAGGTGAAGCTTGCCCAGAAGGCAGGTGCATCCGTGTTCGGGCCCGTCGTCAACACCAATACCAGCAAGAGCCTCGCATGGAACCTCGCCCGTGCGGTCACGTTCATCAAGGAATGTGTCAAGGTCTCCGAACTCCCCTGTCATGTGAACATGGGAATGGGTGTTGGAGGAATCCCCATGTGTGAGACCGCGCCCATCGACGCGGTCACCAGGTGCAACAAGGCCATGGTCGAGATCGCCCATGTGGACGGTATATAGGTCGGAGTGGGAGACACCGCCGGAATGGCAGTCCCCCACTACATGGCATCCGGAATGGGAGGTATCAGGTCCGCAGGAGACCTCGTCGCACGTATGGAGTACGACAAGAGCATGAAGGTCGACAAGGCCAAGGAGTATGTGGCCAAGAAGTTGGGAATCTCCACCCTCGATATCGCCGACGAGTGCATCATGAGGGAGCTCCGTGAGGAGCTCGGTATCGGAGTCGTCACCGCCGTCCCCGGAGCACCCCGCGGTATCGCCGCCAAGATGAACATCGAGAAGCTGCTGGACATCAGGATCAACAGTTGCGAGAAGTTCCGTTCGATGATTAATTGATATTCGATAAACAATAGACAATCGATTAAATATTGCTCATTCGGATGGTAACACTATGTCTGCATCTTCAGACGCATTCAAAGTGCAACTGCTCGAGACATTCGCATCCCTGATCACCGCAGCCTTCGGACTGGTGGCCGCTCTCGCATGGAACGACACCATCAAGGCCGCGATCAAGGCCGTCTTCGGAACCGAGGACGACCTTGTGGGGATGCTCGTCTACGCTGTGATCGTCACCATCATCGCGGTGATCATGACACTCCTCATCTCCAGGTCCCTCAGCAAGGCCAAGAAGGCCCTGCATCTGGTCAAGGACGAGGAGTGAGCGATCACTCGGAAACCTTTTCCAAAACCGTTTTCCTTCTCTTCAAAGACCTGTTCTTGACGTAATTGATGAGATTCATCCCTGCGAGCTCCACACTGGATGGCCCGGACCTGACGAAGAAGATCTCCGCCTTCCCCTCCTTGAGGAACACGGGCTTCCTGCTGCGTGCACAGACCACCCTCATCACCGACCTGTTCTCATCGAAATCCACCAGGTTGAACTTGATGTACGGGAGGTACTCGTTGCCGATGGAGCTGGAGATCATGTTCGTGAAGTGGAGGTTCAGCTTGTCCCTGTTGTCGAACCCGTCCAGGTCGATCCCGCAGACGGTTCCGTCATCGGAAACCCCGATCAGAAGCGTTCCTCCCTCGGAGTTCATGAACGCCACCAGTGTCTTGAGTACGGCCTTCTCCATCCTCTTGTCGGGTTCACCCGTCTGCAGGTTGGTCCTGATGGTGGACTTGAACTCCAGCTTCTCCGACTCGCCCTGGAGGATCAGGTTCTCGATGTCCTGAACCTCCCTGTCGGTGATGCCCAACGTGTTGGAGTTCTTCTCCAGGAAGTTGTCCACCGTGTACCTGAATATGGATGCGCTCCGACTGTAGTTGTAGAAGAATCCGACCACGAGTCCTCCCAGGACGACTCCGAGCATCTCCTCCATCATCACATCGATGTACACAGGGTCGACGAGGTCGACGATCAGGGATGTGTAGTACTGGAGCATCTTCATGACTAGGAATATGGCCATGGATATGGACAGGGAGATCAGTAGGACCATCTTGCGCTTCTCCTCCCTGACGCCCGGCATGGATTTCATCAGGATGTAGACCGAGATCAGACCGACGATCTCCAGGTTCATCCCGGTCAGGATGCTTGCGATGAATCCTATCGTGTTCCCGTCGCTGGCAAGCTTCCCGATGATGGCGAACAGGAATGTCCCCATCATCAGGAACACCATCGTCGGCGGGATGTGTATGAAGCTCTTGTCGGTGATGATGGTCTTCAGAAGGATCAGTGCGATGGGGACCGTCAGTATCAGGTCCCCCGTGTTGCCACTGACGAACCCGATCACGGCTATGACGACGGTCAGGATGAACATCGCATAGTACAGTATCAGGGTCCTCGTGGGCATAAGTCTGGTAGGGAACGGCCCCTGTTGCTCCATAACGCCGTATCTCAGTCACCCTAAAAATCCTTAACTTTCACCTATCTCGCGCGCGGGGACAAGTGTTTATATAGGGGAGGTTATTCGACGCATAACGGAGTAATATACTTGCCTGGTGAAATGAAGAAAAACAAGGTCGTGGTCGCCTCGACACCCGCCCCCTCCTATGACAAGGGGAACGCGAAGAAGAACAAACCGGTGAAGACGAAGGAGTCCACGAAGAGACAGGCCATGCTCAACACGCACAAGATCAACCCGTTCAAGTACGATATGAACGAGATCCTGGAGGCGTCGTCCATGGACCCCTCGAAGGCATCATCCTTCCTTGCATCGGTCATCGCCAAGGCATCCCGTGTGTCCACCAAGGACGCCAAGGAGTTTGTCAGGACATTCCTTGATGCGGGCGACATTACCAAAGAGGAGTACGACAAGATCAGCAGGCTCCTCGACAGGTACAGCAAATTCCGTTGAGGTATTCTCATATGCATTCCGCCGAGATGAGGGAGGGCAGGACCTTCGTCCTGAGATTGGACGAGGGCGAGGCCCTCCACGAATCGGTGGAGGCTTTCTGCAGGGAGAAGGGCATCCGCCATGCCACGGTCACCGCCGTGGGAGGCGTTGGTCCCGGATCCCGTTTCGTGGTGGGCCCCACATGGCCCATCGACGGGGAGGTCGTCCCCAGGATCTTCGAACTGGATGCACCGTGCGAGCTCACAGGCACGGGCACGGTCTTCCCCGATGTGGATGGAAACCCCATCATGCACATGCACGGTTCCGTCGGGAGGGAGGGCAGGTCGTCCACCGGATGCTTCCGTCTGAACGTCGTCGTGTGGCTGGTGATGGAGGTTGTCATCCGCGAACTTGTGGGCGAGGGTCCGGTCAGGATCGAGTCCGATCCGAGGATCAGGGCCAAACTTTTGGAGATCCGTTGAGATGGCGTCCGAGGAAGTCCTCCGTAAGACACTGAAGAACGCGGACGGGAAGCCGTTCGCCAAGTACAAGGGAATAACGAACAACTTCGTCCTGGAGGATTTCGAGATCATCATCGACGAGGTCCAGAACGACAAGACCGGTCACACCCGCATGAGGGTCAGGGTCCCGATGAAGGCCGCAGGTTTCCCCGCGGACACATGGGACACACCGGTCCGCAGCATGGCCCTCCGCGATCTGATCGCCAGGCGTTTCTGGGAGTCCGCACGCACCCACGCCCGTTCCCCCATACCCAAGACCGATGGAGGGGAGGTTTACATCCCACGTCCCGGACAGGAGGTACTGGACAGGGGAAGTGTCGCGATCACACAGTACTTCGTGGAGGTCAGGTTCACCGCGGATCTTCCCTCCGTGGGAGGGAAGGTATGCGCCGCCACCACGGAGGCGCTGATATTCTCCAGGATCGCGACCATCGTGTCCGAGTCCATGTTCTTCTCCGCATACAAGCAGTCCAAGCTCTACAACCATCTGCATGTGACCGAGAATGCGGAGCACATCAGGGCATCCTTGGACGGCAAGGGACTGGTGGGATTCGTCGCCGTGGGTTCGGTCCTTCCACGCAGGGATGATGATCTTGCACCCATGGTGGACGCGGTCCCGTTCGACTGTGACGATTCCCTGAAGGTGACGTTCGATGTTCCGAACGGCGATCCGATCGTCGGAATGGGTATCCCGAGGGGATTCACGGTCATCACCGGTCCCGGCAGGAACGGGAAATCCTGTCTCGCCGATGCACTGTTCGCCGGAGTGTACGACCACATCCCCGGTGACGGGAGGGAGTATGTGATCTCCGTTCCCGATGCATCCTTCGTGATGAGCGAGGGTGGACGTCCGGCGGATTCGGTTGACGTCTCGATGTTCATCGGTTCCATCCCCGAGGTCCAGGACACATCCGCCGTGCTCGGTGCATCCGTGTCGGCACCCGTATCCGAGCTCGTCGCGGTCTCCGAGGCGGTCGAGATGGGATCCAGGATGGTCATCGTGGATGAGGAGTTCTCCAGCCCCGGTGTGATCAGACGCGGTTTCCTTGCCGGAGACGATCCGATCACCCCGCTCTCGGAGATGGGGAGGTCCATGGGAGAGTCGGGAGTGTCCCTCGTCATGGTCAGCGGTGACGCAACGGCCATCGGACTGGCCGACCGTGTGATCCTCGTCAACGGATTCAGGGCATCATCTACGGATGTCGGAAAGATATCATCCGATGCCGTCTACAGGCGCCCTGCCGACAGGTATCCTGTCTCCAAAGGTATCGTCTACGAGAAGGCCAGGAAGGAGGTCAGTGTCACGGCGGTGTCCATCCGTACGGTGGAGATCGGCGAGTACAAGGTCAACGTCCCGGTTGCGGCATTCTTCGATAACGCCCAGACGCGTATGGTCGCCGATGCGGCAGTTGTCGCGAAGGACCTCATGGATGGTTCCAGGTCCATGCTCGATGTCTGCACCGAGGCCCTCCGCATCGTGACGGAGAACGATTCGTCCGTGGAGAACGGTGACGGTATGCACCATGCGTATGCGAGACCCATCGACCTCGCGGCAGTGATGAACAGGCATCCACAGATGCTTGCGATCCAGAAAAGATGAGAAACGGGGGATAACTCCCCCTTTTTACAGTGTCTTTACCTTCTGTTGTTCCCGTAGCAGTCCTGCCAGTGGTTGAACACCTTGTCCGCGTAGGCGGACATGTGGACCTGGTCCTGCTTGTTGTCGGGGACCACGAATCCCCTCAGGGGGAACTCGGAGTCACAGTAAGGGCATCTTACGTTGGGGCAGTTCTGATTGGCCTGGGGACAGGCCTTGCATGCGACCGCCCTTGACTGGAAGAGGCTGAACTCGCGTCCGCAGTTGGGGCAGAGGAATCTGCGCGCTGCGATCTTCAGGTCCTTGTTGATCCCTGCGGCCCTCTCCTCGGGTGTGAGCCACATCGGCGCACGGGGGGAGATGGGCGTGTTGTAGGAGGGTCTCTCCTCATATCCCATGATATCACAGTCCCTTGGATGCGGCGACGACCGCCTTCAGCTTGCTGTCGTCGGAGCACTGCTCGATGAACGTTCCGGTGACGATGACATCCGCCCCGGCCTTCCTCGCGGCTTCGGCTGCCTCGGGTGTCCTGATGCCTCCTCCGACGATGAGGGGGATGCTGATGGCATTCTTCACGGCGGAGATCATCTCGGGGGGAACGGGTCTGTCCGCTCCGGATCCCGCTTCGAGATAGGCGAAGGCCATTCCGTACATCTCGCATGCGAGTGCGTATGCCACGGCCTTGTCGATCTCATCGCGTTTGATCAGATTGGCCTTACCGACCTCTCCGACCTTCATTCCGGGCTCCACGACTATGTAACCCATGGGGATGGCCTCGATCCCGAGCTTCTTGATGTAGGGTGCGGCGTACACCTGGGCCCCCATGACCCATTTCAGGTCGGAGCTGTTCATCAGGCTCATGAAGAATATGGAATCGACCTCCGCGGACATAGCGTCGGGTCCGCCGGGGAAGTAGATGGTGGGAAGTCCGGAATACTCCTTGATGGCCTTGGCGGTCTTGCCCAGATTCTCGGATGTGACCCCTGTGGAACCGCCGATCATGACCGCGTCCGTCCCTGCCTCCTTCATCCTGCGGGCAATCTCACCTGCCACCTCGGGGGGCTGTTTGTCGGGATCCAGGAGTGCCATGTGGAGCGTCCCTTCGGAAATCTTGTCGAGTAGGTACTGCTTGACCGTCATGTCATATCACGCCGAGTATGAACGCGAAGAGGGCGACGAACATCGCAATCTTGGCGTACTTCTGTGCAGAGTGTGCACTGGTGAACACAATGTACGAACAATATAAAAACATAGCATCGGCCACGAGAACCAGCAGGTAGAGGGGTCCGAGTTCGTTGGTGATGAATGGTATGATGCTGAGGACGGGACCGATGATGAATGTCGACGATGCTATAGCAGCGGCTTTCCTCTGACCTATGCTCATCGGCAGGGTCTTTCTTCCCTTGTCGGACTCCATGTCCTCGATATCCTTGGATATCTCCCTTCCGACGTTCACCAGGAACGCCATCACTCCGAACAGGATGGCGCTCTCGGTGTTGTTGACCACCGTTCCTCCCACGACGAAGATCATCGCGGTGAGTCCGGCGATGGTGAGGTTCCCGATGAACCCCCTCTGCTTGAACGTGGTCTCGTACAGGACCATGAACACGGCGCAGACGATGACCATGACCGTGGCCAGTGGATTGAACAGGAGCAGTGACAGCAGGACGGACACCACCATGGCGGCGATGCCCAGGTTCCTTGCGGTCACGGGTGTGATCTCGCCCCTGGGAACGGGTCTGTCCGGATGGGCGGTCCTGTCGATCTCCCTGTCGATGTAGTCGTTGAGGGCATTCCCTCCGGCCATGAATACGACCACGACCGCACATGCGATCGCTATGGGCACAAGATGGTCGAGGATGTCGAATCCCACGGCTATGAAAGCACCGGTGATGATGCCGATGATGCCCATCACGCCGTTTCCCATTCTGAACAGCCTGAGGTATTTGTTCACGATTCCGCATAGGATTGCGGTTGATAATCCTTGTCCGATGCCCGGTTCACTTCCTGAACACGTGGTAGTGCCTGGACAGGGACCCGTGGACCTTCTGGAGGTACATCCCTTCCAGTGTCATCGTATCGAACGTGATCGGATGGGGCAGGACGACCCCGGCCCTTCCGTTGTCGTTCAGCGATCTGGGGATGGTCTCCCCGGCACGCATGTAGATGTGGTCGATGTCCTCCCCTCCGGTCTTGGTGGACCTTCCGTAGGGTGGGTCGGTGCACACTGCGTCGATGTCAGTGAACCTGTCTCCGATGTCACCGATGTCCAGGACCTCCGAATCCGCCAGCTCCAGTCCGTAGAAGTCCATGTTCTCCTGGCACCCTATCACCATCTCTTCGTCGAAGTCGGATGCCATCGCCTTCATCCCCATCTCGGCGGCCTCGATGACGATCCCTCCGGTACCGCAGAACGGGTCCAGGACG
>JBJEIK010000073.1:0-2709 GCA_051876975.1 Candidatus Methanomethylophilaceae archaeon | reverse complement strand
GATAACTTCTCATATAAAAGTGGTTCTTTGAACGGACCCTGAGGTCCATGACGGCCCCGTCCGTTTTGGAGGTCCTCCGTCCAGTTCTGCACAATCATTATAAATGAATTAGTGATGGGCCACTCTAAGCTCTAGTAGTGTAGCGGCCAATCATTCGGCCCTTTCGAGGCCGACACTCGGGTTCGAATCCCGACTAGAGCACCATTCCTTCCTTCTGTCTCAGAGTCCCAGCAACTTCCTTCTGTAGGCGTCGCTCTTCTCGGAGATCTCGTCCACGTTCTTCCTGTCGACGATGTGCACCTCCGGGAGTTTGCGCGGGTTCTCCTTTAGCATGGCCTGCATGAGGTTGACGCCGTGGACATCCGCGTTCTTCAGGTACTTGCGGTCCCAGTTGTTGGCCAGGTCCATGACGGCCTGCAGTCCCTTGTCGTAGAACTCTGCGGCGAAGACCGCTCCGACGGTGGACTCCTTGGACATGATGGCGATGTTGCATCCCCTCACAGCGTACTCGGAACCGTTGAATGCCACGGACATCCCTCCGCTGTCCCTGACCAGGTCCATGGCCTGGTAGTCCGACTGCTCCCCTCCGATGTAGAATGTGGAATCCAGGTCGATGTTGGTCTGTCTCCTGATGTCCAGGAGCTGGTACGCCTTCTTGTGGGCTGTGACTATCGTCAGGGATTCCATGAGGTTCATGGCGCTGAGCTGGGGGATCCTCTCTTGCAGGATGTCGTCCAACGTCCTGATGATCTTTATGTCATCGGCGTGGACCTCCATGGGCACGTTGAGCTTGTACTCCACCTTGGGTATTCTGAGGGATGCGACCTCCTGGGCCATCTCCCTGATCTTGCGTGATTCCGCCCTTCCGAAGTCGGCCTGGTCCAGTTCCGCCTTGCTGCAGAATGTCTCGCAGAGCGGGGCGTCCAGGGATTCCATGACCTCCATCATGGTGTGCTCGTACATCGAGCTGGTGATGAACGTGGGGAGGATCTTGGAGATGTAGTTCATGGTCCTGGCCGCGTTGGGCATCAGCTCCATGGTCTCCTTGCTGTACTGGTGCATCAGGTGGTCGGTGGCCCCGAAGGCCTTCAGGAAAGGTATGGCCCATTTGATGCAGCTTGCCCCGGTGGCCTCCTCGCGTCCGAGGACGTAGGCCGTGAGCTCGTCGTACCTGCGGAGGACGTCGTAGAAGTGTCCCCCGTTGCGGATGAAGCGTTCGCACAGGTCGCGGACGGCATCGTTCTTGGTTATGAATCCCCTGCAGTTGCACACGAATGTCTTGTCCGGGAACAATCCGAGTTCCGCAGCCGGATCGAACTCTCCGCTCATGTCCCTCACTCCAGCGACCTGTCGACCTGTTCGGAGAGGTCATAGGGTCCGTCGAGCTGTTTTCCGTCGGCGAAGAGGTGCTTGTCCTTCATGCACACGCGTCCGTCGGCGAACTCCCTGATGGTGGCCACGATAAGGGGCAGCTCGCGTTTAGCTCCGTCCTCTCTGATCCTCTTGAAGAGGGGTTCCTCCTGTCCCTCCTCCTTCTTGATCTCGTCGAGGGTCTTGGATTCCAGCTTCTCCTCCATGTCTGCCCAGAGTCTGTCGTAGTCCCCTCCGCGGATGGGGAATCCGCAGTAGGTGAGTGCGGCTCCGCGGTCCCACTCCTCGGTGCATATGTGCATCATGACGCCCTGCCTCTCGGCCTTCTCGGAGATGAGCTGCCAGATGACCTCCTGCCAGGTCCCCTTCGGTCCGTCGGGGAGCGCGGGGTGGAGGTTCAGCATGTCGTACTGTCTGCAGGTCTCATCGTCCATCCACAGCATGTATCCTGCGAGGATGCCGAGGTCGAAGTCGTAGACGCCGGTCTTCTCCCTCAGGAGCTTCCCGTACTCGTTCCTCCACTCGACCTGGTCATTCTCCCAGAGGTCGGGTCTGAACTTCTTCCAGGATGCGGTGACCAGCGGGATGCCGTAGCCTTCCACCATGTCGAAGAACATCTTCCTCTGCTCCCTCTTGGGATTGTCCCCCTCGTCGTTGTCCCAGTTGCAGAACACGAATGCGATCTCTATGTCGAGGTCGCCCTTTTCCTTCTGGTCCATGACGGCTTTCAAGAGATTGCGGGATCCGGGACCCCTTCCTGTGGAGAACCAACCAAGTCTGAGCATCGGACCGACTGATGTTCTGTCGGTATTAAGCAGTTATCCGACCCGATGCGCTTCTTGTTACATATAATATAGAATATAAGAGTCGTCAGACATCGAAGATCACAGTCACCGAAGGCTCGTCCCTGTTCACTTCCATCATGTGGTATGTGACGGCCTTCACCTCGGACCTGACCCTGTGCCTGGAGCGGTCCAGTGTCTCCCCCTTGGCGTGGCAGATCACATCATCCCCCTCGAATGACACCTCGAACTCCTTCAGGATCAGATTGTCGCAGTCCTCTATGAAGAGCATCTCCGCCAGGAAGGAGTAGAGACGGTCCTCGTCATCGATCCCTGTGACCCTGATGTCCGTCTCCTCAGACGTTCCGATACCGGAGAGGTCCACTGTCTGATCGAAAAGTGCATAGGCCGCATTGGCGAAGCATTCCTCCAAGGTTTCTCCGAACGCCTTCACCATCATATCGGCGGTATGGTCGATGAGGATGTATCTCTCCATGAACTCCGGAACCCTCGGTTCCGTTTTAGGATTTTCTCCCTTTTATCCCATGGAAATGGT
>JBJEIK010000072.1:0-2734 GCA_051876975.1 Candidatus Methanomethylophilaceae archaeon | reverse complement strand
GAGGGACCCTTCGTGGACATCACCGGAACCTACGACTTCGAGAGGCAGCAGCCCGTCATCGCCGTCGACAAGGTGTGGACCTGCGACGACCCCATGTTCCATCTCCTCCTCCCCGGAGGCAACGAGCACTACATGCTGATGGGTCTCCCCAGGGAACCCATGATCCTCAAGACGGTCAGACAGGCCGTCCCCAGGGTCAAGAACGTCAGGCTCACCGAGGGAGGATGCTGCTGGCTCAACGGTGTGGTGTCGATCAAAAAGAACAAGGAGGGCGACGGGGTGAACGCCATAATGGCCGCATTCACCGGACATCCCTCCATGAAGAACGTCATCATCGTGGACGACGACATCGACATCTTCGATGACAGACAGGTGGAGTGGGCGGTCGCCACCAGGATGCAGGGCGACAGGATCATCAGGATCCCCGGAGCCGCCGGATCCTCACTCGACCCCAGTTCCCACGGCAAGACCACCTGGAAGGTCGGATTCGACGCCACCATCCCCGTCGGTGCCGACAGGTCCCTCTATCAGAAGGCGACACTGGAGTGACCCCTTTCCCATATCACCGGATCCCGTCACGGGGGTCCGGACCCTTTATTCTGTAATGTCCGTTAAGTGCATCTTTATCGAATATAAATTGTAAATCATCGGTGTTCCATCAAATATTCCCACTGCGACTCTCCTCCCGCGGACCGTTCCGACGGGCCGCACGAGTGATAGCATGAACAAGACACTGACAGCCGTCGCCGTTGTGCTGTTGACCGTGACAGCACTGTTCGCGATGGCGGATTACGAGGAATCGGACGGGGACACCACCTACATCCAGGGGACCACCGTCCGCCACCTGACCACCGACTTCACGGTGATCACCGACTGCGGAAGCGTCACATACACCAACGCCAGCGTACCGAGCGAGTACATCTTCATAGCCCACTGCAACGTGAAGGCGAACGCGTTCAAAGACTGCACGAAGATCAAGGAGGTCATATTCGACAAGAGCGTCGGTTCCGTCGGAGACTATGCGTTCGCGGGATGCACGAACCTGAACTCCATGTCGGGGACGTATCTGACCAAGATCGGAGCCCACGCATTCGAGGGAACCTGCATCTTCTACCTGAGCGTCGGACCCAACCTCACATCCATCGGGGACTATGCGTTCAAGGACTGCAGGTCCCTGCAGAAGATTCCCACGTACAACACATCCCTGACATCCATAGGGAACGGGGTGTTCTACGGATGCACGGGACTGAGGCTGATGGACATGAGGGGGTTGACATACACATCCCCCACCGCATTCCAGGGAACCAACATCCAGAGGCAGATCCTTGATGTGGGGCAGACGTACTGCCTCCCGGACATACCCAAGATCTGGATAGAGGACGGCTCCATGTACCGCAACGCACCCTGGGGGAACGCCACCACGTACTATGTGGACAGCGAGGTGAACTCCAGGATAACGCTGTTCGACATGGAGGGGAACGAGGTGGAGAACGACATCTCGTACGAATCCTACGCCACCATCAACAGGTTCACCATCGAGGCGGACAAGGACTACATCTCCGGCACATACTACCGCACCGTCCACTTCCCCGAGGGTCTGGGATTGGACGACATGCCCGCGAAATCGGGAGAGAGCTTCGCACTACCCACTGTGGAACTAGGCGATATCACCGCCTCGAAGTGGGTGATCGCAGGGATAACTGGAGAGGTGGATTCGATCAACGCCTGGAGCATGAGGACCATGGGCGACGACATCTACCCCCTGCCGGTCTTCAACACCACCGAGGCCGCACTGATCCACACGGACGTACCCTCCATAGTGGATGTCAGCGGGCTCCTGACGACCATGACGTACACATTCGGCGATGCCTATCCCCAGCTTCCGGAGGTCGACGGCTACAGGCACACCGGATGGAGGGTCGGGGACGAGGTCCTGGAACCCACGGCCATGATCTCGGTGTTCTCGGCACACGATGCGTACAGTCTGTGGACACCCACGTACATGCACACCCTGACATACACGCAGAAGGACGGGACGACGATCTCCACGGACCAGCAGGGGAACGGTCGCGACATAGTCATCGCGGACATAGCACCCGAGGAGGAGGACGGCGAGAGGTTCGTCGGGTGGAGGCTCGACGGTGTGGATTCACCCGTGACCGCGGGATACACGGTGAACATGCTGGATGACATCACCCTATCACCCGTCTTCGACGATAGGGCGGTCAGACAGGTCTCTTTCATCAGCGAATCCGTTCTGATCTATACCTACGAGGTATACGATGGGAGGACACTCACTCTGGACCTGGACGATCCCGAGAGGGATTGGTTCGATTTCCTGTACTGGAAGTCCGGAAGCACGATCCTCACGAAGGGGGACTCGACCACCGTCACGAAGGACATGGAGTTCAACGCCTATTGGAAGGCCGTCAGGAAGGTCTCCGTCACATACCATG
Organism: Candidatus Methanomethylophilaceae archaeon; assembly: GCA_051876975.1. Taxonomy (GTDB): domain Archaea; phylum Thermoplasmatota; class Thermoplasmata; order Methanomassiliicoccales; family Methanomethylophilaceae; genus Methanoprimaticola. The sequence continues at coordinate 278 of JBJEIK010000072.1, read as the reverse complement.
TGGACGGGGAGACCACCGTCAGGGACTACCGTGCGGACACCCCTGTGATCGTTTTCCTGGATCCGGGTGAGAAGGAGGGCATGACGTTCTCCGGATGGTCCACATCCTCCACATCTGATACCGCCACGTACCGCAACGGCGACTCCGTGGACCTGAAAACGAACCTTGACCTGTACGCCCTGTGGGAGGAGGTTCCCAAGACGCCTCCGGCCGAACAGATCCCCGAGGATCCCGAGGAGAAACCTGAGGAGAAACCTGGAGAAAACCCCGATGAGAAG
>JBJEIK010000071.1:0-2735 GCA_051876975.1 Candidatus Methanomethylophilaceae archaeon | reverse complement strand
TGGAAATGGGTAGAGGATTCGCCTTCGTAGCCCGTCAGAAACATATCCGTACAGAATGTTCCGACTACTACATCGACTTGGTTTTTTACAACTATGAGTTAGACTGCTTCGTCTTGATCGACCTCAAAACCGGAATGCTGGAACATCAGGATGTGGGTCAGATGGATATGTATGTCAGGATGTATGATGAGATGGCCCTACCACAAGGAAAAAATCCCACTCTCGGAATCATCCTCTGTAGCGAGACCGATCGGGATGTGGTCCACTACTCCATCCTCAACGACAAAGACCAGCTGTTTACAGCCAAGTATCTCCTCCATCTACCATCCCAGGAAGAACTCCGCGATGAGATAGAAGCACAGAAGGCGATCTACTATTCCGAACATCCGGAGGAGTCGGAATAAGTGTCGGAGCAGACTCCGATATCATATAATATATCAATATGGGACGTGCCGACAGAATCCAACATCAGATATCACCCGTATCCGACTAATATAGTGTATGTACATCCTTAATCGTATGCCAAGTGCGGGCGACAGCCCCGCACGAGCACCATGAAGCCGAAGACGGGTGAATCCGATCATCATCGATGCGCCCCGGAAACCCCATCCACGATCCTCCTGACCTCATCCTCCCTCTCCAGCAGCACGCATCCCCCGCTGTGCTCCCCCGAGAGAAACTCATTCATCCTCAGCTCCCTGAACAGATCGGACCTCAGAACAGCATCCAATCCACCGTCACGGACGTTCACATCGGAATACGGCGATGCAGGACAGGCCTCAGCATCCCCGAAGGGGTTGATGTGGAAGAATCCCCTCCCGGCACCGAGACACCCTCCGAGTTTGGCCTCATCACCCGGGAAGGACATGATCACCGCCTCATGTCTCAACCTCAGTTCCTCCACCCTCCGGAGACAATCCTCCCTCATGTCATCATCCGGGGCCAGATGCACCAGGTTCCTGTCCGAGGGAACGAACTCGATGAGGAACACCACCCTGCATCCCCTCGATTCCAGCATGTCCATGAATCCATCCGAAAGAACCTCAGAAGCATTCTCCGTGGTCACCGTCACCGACGCACCGTACAGGATGCCATGCTCACCCAGGGATGACATCACATCCATCACCGAATCGAAGGCACCTGCACCCCTGCGGTCGTCGGTGGAATCCCTTCCTCCCTCCAGGCTCAGCACCGGGATCAGGTTCCTGTTGTCCATGAACAGATCGAGATCCTCGGACACCATCGTCCCGTTGGTGAACACTGGGAATGCGATATCCCTGTGCCCCGCCGCCTTTTCCATGACACCCATGCGCATCATGGGCTCCCCTCCCGCGAGTATGATGAACGGGATGCCCAGAGAGTATGCCTGTTGGAACACATCATCCCACTCCCCATCGGACAGTTCCTCCCTTCCGACATCCCCGCAGATCCCGTTGGCCCTTGCATAGCAGCCTTTGCAGCGAAGGTTGCATGATGATGTGATGCTACAGATCAGGAACATGGGCACATGGAGACCCTCTTTCTCATACGACTCCCTCCTCCCCTGCGACCTCTTCAACGAGAGACCGAACCTCAGCAGGAATGAGGATCCCTTGGGGTCCCTGAGGGAATTGCCTATCACACTCTTCAGAAGAGCCTGCGCACGCTCGCCGAAGTACTCGGTCAGCTCCATGGAGTCCATCGTTCCGCCCCCAGGAAGATGTCCATCTGCCTGTCGATGAGTTCCTCGATGACCTTCGGATCACGTAGATCCATGCCAAGATACCTTCCGAGGTCGTCCATACGGTAGAACACCAGCTGCAGGAAGGAGACCATCTGGTATGCGGTCATGCGGCATTCCGTCTCGGAACATTCAGTGCACTCCCTGATTATAGGAACTATCGTCTCCGGTACGTCGAATCCGTCCTTAAGCAAGGTCCCGGGGATCACCGCCCTGGTGAAGCCCTCATAGCGGACCATGCGGTTGCAGACACTTATCAGGAAATGACGGAGACGGTCCCTTGGAGATGATGAGTCATCCGGCTGCAGTATGCCGACCTCGGACTCGATCATCCTCCCGACGGCTTCGGAGATGAGATTATCCTTGGATCCGAAGTGGTAGTTCACAAGGGACACGTTGACGCCCGCGCAGTCGGTGATGTCCCTGACGGTGATGCCGTTGGGATCGTCGTGTTCGCGTAGGAGTTTGATCGTGGTCTCCAGGAGGAGGTCACGGGTCGGATTCTGTTTCATACATGTTTCAAACATGTTTGAAAATATGAAGGTTTGTTTGAGAAACAGGATAATGAAAATGGGGGTGTTGGCCCCCTAAACCGTTTCAATCGGTCCTCTCATCTAAATGCATCCGCTCCATCTCCTCGTTGGACAGCGCTTCCAACAGGACCACGTGCGGACGTCCCTCGACCTCGAAGATCTTACTCCTGACACCGTAGACGTATGCGATGGTCTCCTCGGTGATGACCTCCTTCGGAGTACCCACCTTGTGGATCACACCCGGAGTGGACATGACGATCATTTTATCGGCGTACTTGGACGCCACATTCAGGTCATGACTGACCATTATGATCATCTTCCCCATCTTTACCGCAAGGTCGCGGACAGTCTCGGTCACCAGGAGCTGATGCCTCACATCAAGGTTGGCGGTGGGCTCGTCCAGGATCAGAACCTCAGGCTGCTGGGCCAATCCTCTTGCGAGCATCACCCTCTGGTGCTGCCCCGCAGACAGTTCCCCGAAG
>JBJEIK010000070.1:0-2737 GCA_051876975.1 Candidatus Methanomethylophilaceae archaeon | reverse complement strand
GATGATGTAGTGCTCTCCGGTGGCGAACAGGGTGCTGGTCACATAGATGACTATGAGCATGATTCCGGTGGCCGCGATGCCGCCGAGGTCTATCTCAGATCCCGTCAGGATCCCGGCCGATATCCCGTCCGCAATTGATGATAGGTACTGGGGTCCGATGAGTGCAAGGATGCTGCTGATCAGGGTGCATGCTATGCCGAGGAACAGATCCTTCCTGTAGGGCCCCATGTAGGAGAGCAGCCTCTTCATGGCCGCCTTCAGGTTCCTCGGCTTCTGGACCTTCGTCCACTGGGGTCCGGGCGGGCTCATTCCGACCCCTCCGACAGCTGCGACTCGGCTATCTCCCTGTACAGGGGACAGTCATTCATCAGTGATGCATGGTTCCCGTCACCCACGATCCTGCCGTTCTCCAGGACGATTATCCTGTCGGCATCCATGATCGTACCTATCCTCTGGGCGACGATTATGGTTGTGTGGCCGGACGTCTCCCTCTTCAATGCGGCCCTGAGGTCGCGGTCGGTCCTGTAGTCCAATGCCGAGAAGGTGTCGTCGAAGATGTAGATCTCCGGTTCCCTGCACACTGCCCTGGCTATGGATATCCTCTGTTTCTGTCCACCGGAGACGTTCCTTCCGTGCTGGGAGATGAAGGAATCCATCCCCTCGGACATCGAATCCACGAATGACGATGCCTGCGCTATGTCCAAAGCCCTGCGGATGTCATCCTCGGAGCGTTCATTCGCACCCTCCCCGTAGTTGACGTTGTCCTTCACCGATCCGGAGAAGATCACAGCGCTCTGGGGCACGTATCCTATCCTGGAGCGGAGTTCCCTGAGTCCGTATTCCTTTACGTCGTGGCCGTCCACCATCACCGAACCGGAGGTCGCCTCATACATGCGGGGGATGAGGTTTACCAGGGACGTCTTTCCGGAACCGGTGGGTCCGATGATGGCAAACGTCTGTCCGGCCTCGACCTTGAACGAGATATCCGAGACGACCTCTCTGTCATCCCCGTAGGAGAATGCCACATCCCTGAACTCCACGGTCCCCTTCTGTTCCGTATCACCGATTCCGGGACCATCTCTGATGGCGGGCTCGTGTTCGATCACCTCCTCGATGCGGGAGGCGGACACCATGGCTCTGGGGAGTCCGCGGAAGATACCGGTCAGCATCATAACAGACATGACGACCTGTGTGGCGTAGGTGGTGAACACAATCATGTCGGAGAAGAGCGTCATCTGTTCAGCCTGGGAGGATGTGGACACGATGATCCCCGCCCCGATCCAGTAGATGGCCAGGGTGAGGAAGTTCATCAGAGACGATGATATGGGATGCAGAGGTGCCATTATGCGGACCGCCGTCAGGTTGTTGTCCAGGAGGTCCTCGTTGGCCCTGTCGAACTTCTCCTGCTGGTAACCCTCGGCGTTGTAGGCGCGGATGACCCTCAGTCCCTCCAGGTTCTCCCTCGTGGAGCGGTTGACGCCATCCATCAGCCACTGTATGCGCTTCATGAATGGGAAGTTGAGCTTCACCAGGAGGATGATCACGAACAACAGGATGATCAGGGCGATGGCTGTGACCGCGGTCCATTCGAAGGCACCCGCGTTTATCTTGCTGAGTGCCCAAACGGCCATGATGGGGGCCTTGACGCTGATCTGCAATCCCCTTGCGGTGAACTCCTGTATGTGGTATACGTCGTTGGTGGACCTGGTGATGAGGCTGGCGGCGGAGAACGAGTTGATGTCCTGCTTCGAGAAGGACTGCACCCTCTCGAACTCCAGCCTCCTCAGGTTCCTGCTTAGGCAGGCGGCGGTTCTAGCGCTCATAGCACCAGCACACAACGATGCCGCGAGACTGAGAAGGGAGCAGACCACCATGGCAAGACCGTCCCTGGCCACTATGTCCGAACCCATGCCCATCTGTATGTGGTCCGTGATCTCGCTCATGTACTCCGGTATGCGGAGGTCGAAGTACACCTGGCAGACGATGAACGCGACACAGGCCGCGACCCATATCCAGTCCCTCCTCTCCAGATATTTCAATATCATGACCACCACGCAACGTGATGCCTACACCCCAGGGGTATAAAATCCACCCCGTGGATGGATGGGTTGTCTGGAGCTATCAGACCGGCCTTCCGAAGCCGCCGTTCCCCTGTGGGATGCCCATTTATATCAATTGTATAATCACAGCACCATTATGACAGAGGTCAGAGACTCAAGCAACATCTCCGTGGCCGACGGTACCGCCACCATCCGCGGATGGGTACAGGATGTCAGGAACATGGGAGGGATCTCCTTCCTGACCCTCCGCGACAGGCACGGCACCATCCAGGTCACCATGCCCAAGAAGAAGATCGACCCCGAGCTCTTCGGACTGCTCACCAAACTCTCCAGGGAGACCGTCGTCTCCATCACCGGAGAGGTCAAGGAGAGCAACCAGACCGCACTCGGACTGGAGCTGATCCCCACATCCGCATTCGTCTACGACGAGGCTGCCGTCCCCCTCCCCATGGGTGTCATCGACAAGGTCAACGTCGAGATGGACACCCGTCTCAACAACAGGTTCATGGACCTCAGGAAACCCGAGGTCAAGGCCATCTTCGAGCTCAAGGCCATGATGGTGGAGCTCATCGAGGAGGCGGTCAGGCAGAACGGTTTCACACAGGTCTACACCCCCAAGATCTCCGCTGCTGGTGCCGAGGGAGGAGCCGAGCTCTTCCAGGTCCAGTACTTCGACA
>JBJEIK010000069.1:0-2743 GCA_051876975.1 Candidatus Methanomethylophilaceae archaeon | reverse complement strand
GATCTAAGGGGTCATGATGCAGATGGGCAGGATGTATGTGTTACATAGATCGGATATCGATCTGGCACCGATTATGTCGACCATCGGATCGATGAGCACGATTAGGATAGGCCCCGTGATGAGCGCGATGATCAGGGACATGACCACGGTCTGTGCGGCCATGCTGTCGGCGCGGACCTTGTCATCCTTCCCAAGGCACCTTGCGATGGCCGTGGATGCTCCCACTCCGATTCCAGTGCCGAGACCGGCTATGATCCAGTAGACGGGTGATATGGAGCTGACTGCGGAACTTGCGTCGGAACCCAATCCTGAGCACCAGGACGTGTCCACGAACATGTTGATCTGGACTATCAGGTATGATACGATGAGCGGGAGGGTCATCGATAGGATGGCCCTCTTCGGGTCTCCCAACATCGAATCCAGGTCTTTGGTCCGGCTCATCATAATCTTGACCGACCAGGATAATGAGATATTTTTCCGTCATGCCGAGACAACAGGTCCTGTCGTCTCCGCACGGACCTTACGATATTCCTTCTCTGCCGTGTGCATCAGAGCGATTCCACCGAAGATGTGGACGGCCACCATGCAGTAGATTATTCCCTCGAACGGATCTACACCGAGGAATCCGTATGCGGACAGTGCGTACAGGCCCAATTTGATGAATCCCCATATCATGTAGAAGTTCATGGACTTCTTTGCCTTCTTCAAGGCTTGGAGCATGGAGGATCCAAGCCCCATCATCGCGCTGAACGGAATGAGGAATGCCGAGACCCTCAACGTCCAGACGAAATCCGGAAGTAATCTGTGCATGGACTCCTCGTAGGTCAGAAGAGACATCAGAGGTTCCGCGAACAGGAACAGTACGATCGAGAATATGATGCTGAATCCGATCGCGAGTTTTATCGTGTAGGCGTATCCGTTCTTCATCTTCTTGAAATCGGCCTGTCCGTATGCGGCCGAGCATACCGGCACCATGGCGGATTCGAACGCCCTTCCGGGCAGGTTGACCACTCCGATGTATCTCCATGTGTAGTTGTACAGCATGATGGCGGTCGTTCCGCCAGCGACGATCAGGAAGACGCGTTGGATCAGGTCGGTCACATTGGATATTATGGATTGGATGGTCTTCGGCCCTCCCACTCCCAGGACCTCCTTCATGGCCTCCCTGTCGATACGGATGTCCGAACGGCACAGCGGTATCATGGTCTTCCCATGTATGTACCATTCGAGTGCGATCACGACCGATATGAGAGCGGACAGGGCCGTTGCCAATCCGGCTCCGGTGACACCCATGCCGATGCCGTAGATCAATATGGGATCCAAGACCATGTTCATGCAGGCGGCACTTATCTGAATGATGGTGGATTTCCGTGCGGCCCCCTCACCCCTCAATGTACCGCTTATTATCGAACTGATGATGATAGCTGGAGAGAGCAGTATGTACGGGATCATGTACGCTGCACCCTTGTCCCTGACATTCCCCGCACCCATTAGATCTATGACCGTGTCCAGGAGAAGGGTGACCAGGATCGAGGATACAGTAGCGATTATCAATCCCAGGATGAGGGAGTTGGCGACTAGCCTCGATGCATCCTTGTGCTCTCCCCTACCCAGGCGGAACGCTATCGTTGTGGTGGCCCCTACGCCTATTCCCAGGCCGGCACAGGTCATCAGACCGTAGATGGGGATCACCGTGGATACTGCCTCTGCGGAGTTGGATCCCAGTCCGGACACCCAGAACGTGTCCACGAACTGGTTGATTTCCACAACCGCCATGGCGATGAAGAATGGGAGAACCATTGAGCGGATCGCCCTCTTCGGTTCTCCCAGAAGAATTCTGAGATCGTCATCTTTGCTATCGGATCTGAGAAGTTTCATGGTATTGTGTCTTCACTGCGTGTTTGTTGCCAGGAGCAATTCGGTCATGATGGTGTCGACCTTCGTGATCCTCGCGTTGGGGACCCTGCAGGATTTCCCATCGGATCCCATCAGGAGTATGTACTCCTCTTTGACGGTTGCTTTGATGATCCTCTCTGCGACGATGTTGTCGTCGTCATGTCCATCCAGGTAGACTGTGAATTCGCACATCTCATTCACTCTCCAATATGATATCTCTGATCACTTTGATGTCCGAGACCGCATCCGAGTCAGGGTATGCATCCAGAAGGATCCTGTTGTCCCAGTCTGCCTGGATGACCGATCTGTCGTACCTTATGCGGACGGTGTCCTCCACGGGGATGCCGACCATCGTCGATACCTTGCGGATATCCTCCTCGGATTCCGATTTGTTGACTATCAGTAGGTGTCTCTTCACACCGAGATCGTTCGCGAGCTTCACGACCTGACGGGAAACCTCTGCGGATTTGGGTGTTGGTTCCGTCAGGACGAGGTTCCAGTTGAATTCCTTGGCGAGTCCCCTTCCGAGGATCTCAGGACCGGCCTGGGAGTCGATGAGTGCCACATCGTAGTTCTCGAAGCTGTCCTCGGATTCGAGGTAATTGAGAAGGACCTTTACCAGGGCGATGGCGGAGCAGAGGCATCCCGATCCGCCCTCGTGTATGGCTCCCATGACCACGACCCTGATCCCGTCGGGGTTCTTCATCGAATGTTCGCAGATTATGTGCTCTCCGACCTCGGAGATGCTGTTCTCCTCCAAGTCCTGGTTGATATCGTGCTTATGTTCGGTGATCGTGGGGATCGTTTGGAACGGGATTCCGAGGGACATCGCGAGGTTCATGCTGGG
>JBJEIK010000068.1:0-2751 GCA_051876975.1 Candidatus Methanomethylophilaceae archaeon | reverse complement strand
ATCACCAGCCTCTCCGTTTATAAACCACTTTTATATGATGCCTTCAGAAGGATCATCCGAACGGAATCAAACCTGCAATTGTGTAGATTATACACGTAATCAAGGAAATCGGAGACCTGTCACGAAACAACATCGCAAATTCCGATGTACTTTTGGAAGGATGACGAGATTCCATCCTTCGACATCCTCTGGCCTGTCCCCATCACCCGTATCCGAAGCCGATTGGACAACACCGCTGTTCCGAGTGACCCCGCGACCTGTGGAGACCTCCTTCAGGGAGATGTCGAGGACGTCCCTGCATCCGCAGTATGTGGTCTCCATGTGACAGGAAACCGATTGGATGACGTTTCTCCATCTGATCGTGGCCGGGGGAAGGTGCCTGAGGTCGATTGTCAGACCCGTCCTGTCGGCGAGTTCCTGCAGACCCTCCAACAGCAAGGGGTCACACCCTTTGTCGGCGTCATAAAAATCGACAATCAGCATCAGACGATCCGCATCCCTGCAGATGACACGTCCCACTCCTTCGATCCAGGAGCGTATCGAAACCAGAGCGGCTCTGGCGGACTCCCCGCACAACGGCCTGTGTTCTGGGCCCGTAACATACGGGACACAGGCCTCGGCCGGGATGTGATCTTCGGGTGAGCCCAAAGGGGGACTCTCATGGGTTCCGATCGCATCCACCACGATGACCGGATCCCCAGAACGTGCGTATTCGGTGGAATCCCTGTCGATGATCCACAACTGCCTGTCGCGTTCCGCAGCCATCCCTCCGGTGCGTACGTTCCTCCTGTCACCTTGGATGGATAAACCCTCTGTCCGGAGGATCGACAGGATGACATTGTAGGTCTGACCGTGACCGATGGCCCCGAGTTCCTCAGACAACGTGCGTGCACCCTTCACTGTCCAATCGAGGACGCCTTCGGATCCGCTTCCGTTGATAAGACCCATCAGATCCGTCACCAGGGTGGGGTCCTTCTCCACGATGGACTTTCGCCCTCCGCCCTCGGCACGTACCCTTCTCGTTCCGTCAGCGATTGGTCTCGCCTTCGGATCCCTGATCGCGGATTCCGCATCCTTCCTTCCGGCAGAGATAGTGTGCATGGATACGCCGGTGTGTTCGGAGAGCATCGAGGCCGACCCGAAACCAGTGGCAATGGATACGGAACCCAGGAACAACCTGCGCTGACGCCCATCCAGAACAGGCATCATGATCGCGACCATGTCCCCGATACCGTCCTCATCCATCACGAGAGGCTTACGATCCATACATAATAATCATGTGATGAAATAAAAAGGGAGACGGGTGAACATGCACCTTATAGAACGAATCATCTCTTCACGATGATGCAGACGATGTCCTCATCGGCGACCACATGGTCCATACCGACGGTCTGTCCGGGGAACTTGGCGCTCTTACCCCAGACCATCGCGTACCTGAAGTTGTTCTTGAAGTCCCTGTGGATCAGCTCGCACACGTCACCGATGGTGTTCCCGCGCTTGACGATCAGCGGGATGTCGAGGTCTGCCTCCTGTCCCTGGGGCTTGAGGAAGATCCTGATCATGTCGATGGTGTCGTAGAGGGCCTGCTTGAGCTCGGGCATACCCTGTCCGGTGGCTGCGGAAATGGGAACGGTGCGGTACTTCTTGTGCATCTCCTGCACCGCCTCCAGCTGCCCGGGCTTGGCGAGATCGACCTTGTTGATCGCCATGACCGCTTTGATGTACACCCTGTTCCCGGCAAGGACATCCAGCATCTGCTCGACATCGATGTCCTCACGGACGACGACGGTGGCGTTCACATGACCGTATGCGGCGGTCATGTCCTTGATGGTCTCCACGGTGATCTTGGTGAGCTTCAGGGTGGGCTTGACCTGGATACCTCCGTGGTCGGAATGGGTGATGACCACATCGGGCTTCTTCTGGTTCAGACGAATCGCCGCGTTGTACAGCTCCCTGAAAAGAACATCCATGTTGGGATTGAAGATGTCCACGACCAGCAGGATGACATCTGCGGACCTTGCCGCGGCGATGACCTCCCTTCCCCTTCCCTTACCGCGGGACGCATCCTTGATGAGTCCGGGCATATCGAGGATCTGGATCTTGGCGTGGTTGTACTCCATGACTCCGGGCACGACGTCGAGGGTGGTGAAGTGATAGGCTCCGACCTCGGACTTCGCTCCGGTGAGCTGATTGAGAAGGGTGGACTTTCCCACAGAAGGGAATCCCACGAGGGCGACTGTGGCGTTACCGGCCTTCTTGACGTAGAATCCCTTGGTCGGTCCCTTGGATGCGCGCCTCTTCTCCTCTTCCTCCGACAGACGGGCGATCTTGGCCTTCAGCTTACCGATGTGACCTTCGGTGGCCTTGTTATATTTGGTCTTGGAGATCTGCTCCTCCAACTCCTTGATCTGCTCCTCTATCGTTGCCATGAAGTGCTCTTCCGTCGTTTGGGATGCCCACCCCATATTAGAGTATTGTTATGGAACCTAGGTTTAAAACTAAAATGTATTTAATACTGTAATACATTATTATGGATACATGAGTGAAGAACACATGGGCCCGTTCAATCTCGATGTGCTGACAGGCAAACAATTGAGATGGATTTGAGACGGTCAGGTTCGTCAACATCGAGGAGTTCCTGAGGGGCCTCGGAGAGACAGATCATCCCTCTCCGGAGTCTCCCTCCTTGCGGCATCGATCTCCGCATTTATCTCCTCGAGGGTGAGCTCCCTATCGGAATTGGAAATGGCC
>JBJEIK010000067.1:0-2772 GCA_051876975.1 Candidatus Methanomethylophilaceae archaeon | reverse complement strand
CCGTATCCAGGACGAGATATGTCGGTATCCTCTTCTCCACCGGTGGTAGGGTCATGTAGTCGCCATAGACCATGTCGAGGTATCCCTCGAGTTTTTCCGGAAACATCATCTCGACACCCATGATCTCATGCGGGGCGGGTTTTCCGAAAACATCACGGGGGACGATCTCATCGAAGAAGCATCCGTTCAGAGGGGAAATACAGTTGCAGTCCTCTCCGGATCCTATTTTGTCGATGACCATCCTGGCAGCTTTCCTGAATCCGATGCATACGGGAACCATCGGTTTCGGAACGTAATCGCCGGCCATGTTCAGAAGTATGTGCAGGCGTGACATAATGAACTGGATCTTCCTGCGGACACCCTTCTCCGGGACGCCGACCATTGGGAACAATTCCACCGAGATTCCCTTGTCGTTCCTGTCATGGACACTGCGGATCAGGCATGTGTTCGGCATGACGACACGGAAGTAGCCCTTGTGATTCTCCTTCGAGTCGGGCATCTCGACGATGTACTTCTGAGAAAGGTGATCACGGAGTGATTTCGCGACATCTTCCGACCAGCAAGCGTCGAAGACAATATCGACATCGTCATCCCACGGGATCATCCTGCCGTTGTCGCGGACACATCCGATGGCCGTTCCGCCGACAACGTAATATGGAATCCCATCGGCCATGAATGCCTTGTGGATGTCATCCGTTATCTGCAATAGCATCCTATGAAGAGTCTCAGTCTCAGAACCCATCCCAAAAACCCCGTTAGGTATCTGTACCCTAGCTACAGTGAGTTCAGAACGGCTTTTTATTAGTTGGGTTCGGCGATAATAAAATCCTTAGACAATATATGATAGATTGACAATCCACCTGGTATCTCACACACGTCCTGCCTTCTTGTCCATGAGGTAGTCCTTGTATGCGCCGCATGGGAATCCGCCGGCCCCCGTGCGCTTGTCCTCCGGAGGCGGGGTCATGTAGTCACCGAACATGGCAGTAAGGATCTCGTGGCATTTTTCTGGAAGGGGAACTTCGGTGTCCTCGAATCTGTGGTAGACCGGTTTCCCGTAGTAGTCACGAGGGAAGATGTAGTCTTTGAACTGTGTTGCCAGGATGACGGTGAGGTCGGAATCATCCTCGACGATATCATCGGCCATGTGTTCGAACAACCCCGGTATCCATTTGACGATCTTGTGAAGAGGAACCGAGTCTGTATGATCTATGGCCCATATGGAGCCGACATCGCCCCAGATGAACATGTTGCATAGTTTCCTTCTGACATTTCCCCGAGGATACCTATCTATGGGGAACAGATCGATGAACGGTGCCTTTCTTTCTTTCAGGGATGTTTCGAAGTCCTCGCATCTGCGGATCACATGCGGATGCGTGTCGGCGGACGATATGTGATAGTAGTATTTCTCACGGTCAAGACCTTCAGAGAGGACCTTATCGATAAGAGGGATGTCCTCTCTCCACACGGCTATATCGATGTCATCATCCCATGGGATGAAACCGTCGTGTCTTACGGCACCGATCGCGGTACCGAAGTGCACATAGAATGTTATCCCGTTCTCTTCAAGGATGTTTTTCACATCCTTGTACATTTCGAGAAGGGTTGATTGAACATCGTTCACGCGTGTGTAATTATGTTACATTTATTAGATTCTGTGGTTGTATGTGCATCCATACGTAATGCTGGAAAACAGATCGAAAGACACGCTGGCACTCGGTATTTCCTTTAACAGATTATTTATTTGCCATCTTGATAACTGTCCAGTTTCGGATGATACGATGAGGCTTTTCACGGTCGGACCAGTGATGATGTATCCAGAGACCCTCGAGGAATCGGGGAGGCAGCTCCCATATTTCAGAACGGAGGAGTTCTCCGAGATGATGCTCGATTCGGAGGCCGTTCTCAAGAGGCTTCTCGGTGCGGCGGATGTATCCAAGGTTGCATTTCTCACAGCTTCCGGGACAGGTGCCATGGAGGCCACCGTATCCAACCTGTTTACATCGAAAGATAGGGTTCTGGTCATAGTCGGAGGGGGTTTCGGCAGGAGGTTCGTGGAGATCTGTGATGTCCATAGTATCCCCCATGATTCTGTCGACCTTGCATTCGGAGAGGCTCTGACCGCATCCCATCTGGACGATTTTCGTGGAAGAGGGTACACAGCTCTTCTCGTGAACATCGACGAGACATCCACCGGACAGTTGTACGATATCGATATGCTGTCCGATTTCTGCAGATCCGAGGGTATGATGCTGGTTGTCGATGCGATCAGCTCGTTCCTTGCCGATGATCTGAACATGGTTAGGGATGGCATCGATGCCATTATCCTAAGTTCCCAGAAAGCCCTTTCATTGGAGCCCGGGATATCGATGGTTGTCGTCAGTCCAAGGGCATATGATCGCATCAGGGGGATTCGTTCTCCGTCGTACTATCTCGATCTCAATCATCATTTCATCGATCAGGAGAGGGGACAGACTCCGTTCACACCTGCGGTGGGTACTCTGATCAACCTCAACCGTATGCTCCATATGGTTGAATCCAAGGGACTCGACAGGAAGATCTCCGAAACAGCGGCCCTAGCTTCATATTTCCGTGAAGGTGCTCGCAGGATCGGAATTCGTATTCCAGATTACCCTCTGTCCAATGCGGTAACGCCCATCATACTTGATGGGAATGCCACAGAGGTCTACGAGGCCTTACGTGAACACGGGATCACGGTTACGCCCAGAGGAGGAGATCTGAAGCCAATACTCCTGCGTGTGGGACACATCG
>JBJEIK010000066.1:0-2798 GCA_051876975.1 Candidatus Methanomethylophilaceae archaeon | reverse complement strand
GGATATCCGCTTCGCCGCTCGTGCCGTCCGGCTGATCCGCCCCTTCGTCCGCGCCGTCGGTCGTCTGACCCTCCGGCTGGCTGGTTTCGTCCTGCACGTCGGCCGGCTGGCCTTCCGGCTCGCCCTGCTGCCCGCCGTTCTGGCTGGCCAGCAGGCGGGCCATGCGCTCCTGCGCGTCGGCCTGGGAAATCTCCGTGAGCAGGTAATTGCGCATGTAGCCCTGCGCGCCATCTTGCACGACCGTCACCGGATACCACTTGCCGTCCTGCTCCGGCTCACCGATGAGGACGAGCACGATCCCGCCGAAGAACGAACCTTTCCAGGGATTGTTATTCTCGATGGTTACTTCCATTTTGAACACCTCGAAGGAAGGTTCTTTGTACGAACGTAATAATCTTTCCCTTCCGCTTCCAAGAAATCCAAAGCAAATGTAACACGATTTCAGAAACGACAAACATCATCTCAGACGGACGACCGCGGGAACCTGATGGCACAGGTCCTGACCGAAGATTATGTCGGAATCAGGCCATATCACCCGTATCCCATCGATGTCCATGTCCTGCCAATGACGGAATAAAACGATCTCTGCATCACTCGGTGCATCATCGGAGAGATGGCAGTCCAATCCCATGTCCGAGGCCACCTCCATGACCCTGTCCACAAGTGCATCCCTGCCCATGCGGCGGATCCCCGCGACCATGTCGTTGCCCCTGTCCGAAAGGAACGATCTGATGCCCGATTCCAGATTCTCCTCGCGGTTGGGAGCTGTACAGGAGGTCATGCGGAAGCATCGATGACACAGCTTATAAGGATACCAGTGGATTCGCGGGGCATGGTTAATCTCTGTCCCAATGAAGCCGATCCCAAGGACAACGTCGAGGAGTTCGTCAGGAACCCCGAGGTCCTGATGATGCCCGGACTGCGCGGAGTCGGTCTCGTACCGATGATGAGGGTCGTCGAGGAGGAACTGAGGAAGCAGGAACCCGAGTCCGAGATAGTCATCCTCGACAGGGACGTCCTAGCGGATGAAAGCATCATAATGCCCGGGGAACTCACAGACTACCTCCTGAAGAGGGCCGAATGCGGGAAGAAACTCAACGTCCTCGTCATGGAGGACCTGCCCGTGATCGGATGGCAGTCATGCCTCGAACCCCTCAGGAACAAGGATGCCCAGGTGTACTGTGCCGGATTCTCCTGCAAGTTCATCCCCGTGTGCACCAAGTTCTTCGAGTTCAGATGAATCGGTGACAGGGTCACGGCGTTGTACCGTGGCCCGAAAAACCCCTTAACACAGTTTATCAAAAGGATGTTGGTCCGGAGACCGCCGGAATGGACAGCCTCCGGAAATGGAATGGTCTCAGCGCCTCATCTCGCCCACGAGCATGGTGCACTTCCCTGCGACTCCGGGCCCGATGGCCCAACCCTCGCCGGTGGTACTCGCATCGACTTCCACGCTGATGCTCATGGTGACGTCTCCCCTCTTTCCGGAGCCCACCGCGGCACCCTGTCCGTCGTTGAACGCACTGACATTACCGTCTCTGATGATGACATCGGCATATCCCATGTTCCCGGATCCGATGGCGGCACCGAGATCATGGCCCTCGGCAACGATGGTTCCGTCCTTGATGTCCACCCATGCCCTGGAATAGAATCCCGAACCAATGGCGGCACCGAATCCGTTGGAGACGGCCGTGACCTCCCCTCCGTCGATGATGATCGTGGTTCCGATGGTTCCCGCCTTGTACTGTTCCATACTGCTGGAGCAGCCTATGGCGGCGGCGTTTCCGCTGGTCTCGGCGTACACCTTGCCTCCGTGGATGCCGATGGTGGATGTTCCGTCGACCCCGGACCCTATGGCGACCGCACCCATTCCCTCGGAACGGATGTTACCGCCGTTGATCTCGATCTTCGTGGTACCGATGTCCCCGGAACCGATCCCTGTACCGTGCTGGATGATCGATACGACGTTTCCCCCGTTGATGGTGATCGTCGACGATCCCAACCTGCCGCTTCCGATTCCGCATCCGGACTTGATGGTGATGACCTCCACATCACCTCCGTTTATGGTGACGTCACAGGATCCGTTCAGACCGCCTCCGATGGCAGATCCGTCGTTACGGGACTTCGACTTCACGACACCTCCGTCTATCTCGACCGTCGCACTGCCGTTCACCCCGGCACCTATGGTGGATACCCCTTTGGTGTTGGTCCTCACGGACGAGGCATCGATGGTTCCGCTGTGGATGGAGATAGAGACGTTCGCACCGTTGTATCCGCAGATGCGCCCGTCACCCTCCAGCTTCAGGGATCCCTGTGTACCGGCATCGGCTTCCGAGACTGCGAAGAAATGCACAGATGAACCGTCGGTTATCAGGATCTCCGATGCTGTGGAGTTGTCCTTCAGTATGATGTTGACCGAACCCATCACGCTGAGCGTCTGTGTGGTGTCGAGACCGTCGAACACGTACCATCCCGTGTACATCGTGGTGTGGATGATACGGGTTCCGGACATGGTGATGTATCCGTCGCATGTCCCCTCGACCAGATGTCCCTGGGAATCCCAGTAGACGTAATCGATGTAGTTCCCCTCGCCGATCATGGGAGGGACGTTTCCCCATTCCAGATCGGGATCTTCCGGCTGGTCCGTGACGATTATCGCGACGGATACCACGACAAGGGCCAGGACAGCGATCCCGATCAGATAGTCGACCTTCTGTGCCATGGATGTTTATCATTTTACGATTATAAAAGGGGCGATGGGGTTTGAGATGTGTAACACCACCCCAGGCCGGCATTAT